>JAOPZS010000068.1 GCA_025963965.1 Solirubrobacterales bacterium | reverse complement strand
GCGACGGGATTGGCGATCAGCCGGGCGGTGCAGACGAGGATCTCCTCGCGCACGACGAGGTTGTTCTCGCGCAGCGTCGTGCCGGTCGCGGTGAGGTCGACGATCGCCTCGACGATCCCGGTCAGCGGGGCGAGCTCGACGGACCCCTTGACCTCGACGATCTCGGCCTGGCGGCCGGTCTCCTCGAGATGGCGCGCGGCGATGCGCGGGTACTTCGTGGCGACGCGCATCACGCCGAGCCGGCGCAGCGCCTCGGCCGCCGGGTCCGGGCCGGCCTTGCCGGCGAGCACCATCGTGCAGCGCCCGTAGCCGAGATCGAGCAGCTCGTAGACCCTGCGGCCCTGCTCGCCTGGGTGAGCGGAGTCCCAGCCGCCCTGCTCGAGCAGGACGTCCTTTCCGGTGATGCCCAGGTCGGCGGCGCCGGCCTCGACGTAGGTCGGCACGTCGGAGGGGCGCATCGTGATCACGCCGATGTCCTCGAACAGCAGCTTGCGGTCGTTGGCGCGCAGCTCGCCGGTGTCGACGCCGAGGCCCGCGAGCAGCTCGACGGTGTCGGCGAACAGGGCACCGCGCGGCACGGCGATCGTCAGCCCGTCGAGCGCGCTCATGCCGGCTCGCTCCCGGGGACGCCGCCGAGGGCGCTGGCGAGCAGCGCCCCGGTGCCGCGCTCCTCACCGGCCAGGGCCAGGTGCAGGCGGTCGACGCCCAGCGCGAAGCCGACGGCGGGCAGGCGGCGTCCGAAGCGGCCGAGCAGCTCGTCGTAGCGGCCGCCGCCGCCGATCGGAGCGCCGAGGGCCGGGTCGTAGACATCGAACACGGCACCGGTGTAGTAGCCGATGTTGCGCACCAGGCCGAGGTCGAAGATGACCCTCGCTGCGACGGCGGGCTCGAGCAGCTCGTGCACCTGGCGCAGCCCGGTGACGGCCTCGGCGGCCTCGGCGGGGGCTTCGGCGAGCAGCTCTGGGCCGCCGCGGCGCTGTGGCACGTCGAGCAGCAGCTCGATCGCCTCTGCGCGCGCGCCGGACTCGCGCAGGCGCCGCTCGAGCTCGACGAAATCGCGCATCGCCAGCGCCCGCATCAGCTCGTCGCGAGCTGCCTCGGGCACGTCGAGCGTCGCCATCAGGGCGGGGTACAGCGAGGCGTCGCCGAGGCCGATCCGATAGTCCTTCAGCCCGGTCGCGTCGAGCGCGCGGCAGAGCACGGTGAGTGCCTCCGCGGTCCCCTGCGGAGCCGGAGCACCGATCAGCTCGATGCCGGCCTGCAGGAGCTCGCGCGGCTGGCCGCGGGCGGGTGCGACGCCCCGGTAGCAGTGGGCGAAGTAACAGAAGCGCAGGGGCGGCTCGGCGGTCGCGTAGCGCGTGGCGACGACGCGGGCGATCGGCACGGTCATGTCCGAGCGCAGCACGAGCACGGCGCCGGTCTCGTCGAAGACGCGGTAGGCCGGCTGCGCCTCGGCCATGTCGGCCCGCGCCAGCACGGACTCGTACTCGAGCGCGGGCGTGTAGACCTCGCCGTAGCCGTGACGCTCGAAGACGCCGCGCAGGGCGTCGGTGATCGCTCGCGCCTCGCGCGTCTCATCAGGCAGCACGTCGCGCGTGCCGCTGGGAATCGGGTGGATCATGGCAACCCGCAGAGGTTACGCGTGAACCGGCTCGGTGGCGACGCGCTCGATGCGTGCACCGAGGTCTCGCAGGCGCTCGTCGATCCGCTCGTAGCCACGGTCGATCTGGCGGATGTTGCCGATCTCGCTGCGCCCGTCGGCGCAGAGCGCGGCCAGCAGCATCGCCATGCCGGCCCTGATGTCGGGCGACTCGACGCGCTCGCCGCGCAGTCGCCGCGGGCCGGTGACGATCGCGCGGTGCGGGTCGCACATCACGATGTCGGCACCCATCAGGATCAGCTTGTCGGCAAAGATCAGGCGGTTCTCGAACATCCACTCGTGGACGAGGATCGAGCCCTCGGCCTGCGTCGCCATCGCGACGGCAATCGATGTGAGATCGGCCGGGAAGGCCGGCCACGGGCCGTCCTGGATCTTGCTCTTGTATTCGCCGACGTCGGCCTGGATGACCAGCTTCTGCCCGCCGGGGACGACGACGTCGTTGTCGTGCAGCTCGGAGCGCAGACCGAGCCGCTCGAAGACGAGGCGGATCATGCGCAGGTCGTCGGGGACGGTGTCCTTGATGCGCAGTTCGCCGCCGGTGACGCCGGCGAGGGCCATGAAGCTTCCGATCTCGATGTGATCGGGGGCGACGTCGTGCTCGCAGCCATGCAGGCGGTCGCTGCCGGTGACGGACAGCAGGTTCGAGCCGATCCCCTGGATGTCGGCGCCCATCTTCACGAGCATCCGGGCGAGGTCCTGCACGTGCGGCTCGCCGGCGGCGTTGCCGATCACGGTCGTGCCGGGGGTCAGCGCGGCGGCCATCAGCGCGTTCTCGGTGGCCATCACGGACGGCTCGTCCATGAAGACATCGGTGGGGCGCAGGCCGCGGGGCGCGCTCAGCACGATCTCGCGCCCGCACTCCACGGTGGCGCCCATCGCACGGAAGGCATCGAGGTGGGGATCGAGGCGGCGGCGGCCGATCACGTCGCCGCCCGGGGGCGGCATCACGGCGCGGTGAAAACGCGCGAGCAGCGGGCCGGCGAGCAGAAAGGATGCGCGGATCAGCTCGGCGAGCTCGCGGTCGATCTCGACGGCGTTGACCTTGGCGGCGCAGAGCGACACTTCGTTGGGACCGCGCCAGGCGACGTCGACGCCGATCGCGCGGAGGATCTCGAGCATCGCCTCGACATCGCGGATCCGCGGAACGTTGCGCACGACGACCTGATCGTCGGTGAGGACGCTCGAGGCGAGGATCGGCAGGGCTCCGTTCTTGTTGCCGGCCGGCACCATCGTGCCCGACAGCGGCGCCCCGCCTTCGATGACGAACTTCTCCATGAGCTTTCGACGCCGCCGGCGAGCCGAGATCGGACCGGTCGGGTGGCGTTCGAAGAGCGTAACAGCCATCTTGCCAGTCAAGTTCGCGCCGGGCGCGCCGGCACCTGCATCGCTCGGCAAACGTCCGCCGGGCCACCCGGGAGGCATTCCCGTAAGGAGCCAGATGCAACGTCCGTTGCAGTCCGGTCGGCCGAGAACGGCTCTATGAAGCCAATCTTCGTTGCGGAGCACCGGGCGGACACACGTTCGCAAAGCTTCCGTCCGGAAGCGCTCCTAGCTTACGAACACATGTTCCCATCACTGCGGACATCAACCCTTGCCCAGCGGACGCTCGGCGCGCTGGATCTGGCCCGCTCGTTCCTCATGCTCGAGGACGACCACGGAGTCGACTGGGAGGTCGACCGGAACGAGCCCTTCACGCCGGTCCACCCGCACCGGGCGCCGCTGCGCAGGCGGTTTCGCGCAAGGCGCCCGGGCGAGCGCCCGCCCGCGCTTCAGGACTGCATCTCCCCCACCTTCTACGGCCAGCCCGACTCGCGACGGAACGCAGGGGCTACGCGCGAGAGCGAGTTCTCCGCGCGCCGGGGCAGACGGGCCGCACGCACGGAGACGCGTGCGGCCCGTCCCTGTCCCTCGCCGGCGCAGCGCCACGACGGACTAGCCTGAGAGCGCACCGTAGGCGATCGATCGGAGGCGGCGGGATGGAGCAAAGGGTCAGCCTGGTCACGCTCGGAGTGAACGACCTCGCCCGGGCCCGGGGCTTCTACGAAGCACTCGGCTGGCAGACCGGCGCGGCGCCGGGCGACGACGTCGTGTTCTTCCCGGCAGGCGGGATGATCCTCGGCCTGTGGGGCCGGGGCCAGCTGACGGAGGACAGCGCCGTGGAGGATCGTGGCGGTTACGGCGGTGTCACGCTCGCGTACAACGTGCGCAGCCCTGCGGAGGTCGACGCCACGATCGAGGAGGCACGCTCCGCGGGCGCGGTGATCACGCGCGAGCCGGCCGACACGTTCTGGGGCGGCTACTCGGCGGTCTTCGTCGATCCGGACGGCCATCCGTGGGAGGTCGCGCACAACCCCCACTGGAGCCTCGACGACGAGGGGCGCGTGTCGCTGCCTGCCTAGCCGGCTTGAGCAGCGCCACGAACCTTCTCCTGCGCGTACGAGCCCCCAGAACGACGCCGAGCCGCCCTCGGGCGGCTCGACTGAAAATAAACCGGCGGCGTCCTACTCTCCCAGGCCCTTGCGAGCCAAGTACCATCGGCGCTGAGGGGCTTAACTTCTCTGTTCGGAATGGGAAGAGGTGTTTCCCCCTCGCAATAGCCACCGAAATATTGCGAGACCGGCCCTCCTGATCGGGCCTTCAAAACCGCACAGCCTGCCGCTTCCGCAGCAGTTTATGGCCAGATCTCCCGCCGATCCGCGAACAAGTCACGGCATCCGCGGGAGACAAGAAAGGGTAAGAATATCCGTCAAGCCCTCGAGCAATTAGTACCGGTCAGCTCAGCACATTACTGTGCTTACACCGCCGGCCTATCAACCTGGTGGTCTTCCAGGGCTCTTACTCTCTCTATAGGAGATGGGAGAACTCATCTCGAGGTGGGCTTCCCGCTTAGATGCTTTCAGCGGTTATCCCGTCCGGACGTAGCTAACCAGCAGTGCCCCAGGCGGGACAACTGGTACACCAGAGGTCCGTTCATCCCGGTCCTCTCGTACTAGGGACGACTCCTCTCAATTCTCCAACGCGCACGGCAGATAGGGACCGAACTGTCTCACGACGTTCTGAACCCAGC
>JAOPZS010000131.1 GCA_025963965.1 Solirubrobacterales bacterium | reverse complement strand
CGAGCAGGTCTGGTGGCGACATCCCCACGAGGCTAGACTGCGCAACCCGGCCGGAGTAGCTCAGCTGGTTAGAGCAGCGGAATCATAATCCGCGTGTCGGGGGTTCGAGTCCCTCCTCCGGCATCACGTCGAGCCCGGGCAGGTCGGAGAAGGTGTCGTCCTGCCACGCGGACTCTTGAGCCCTTCATCTGACCGCCATCCTCCAGGGCCGTCTGCCTACGAGGACGCTCACCTTGTGGCGATTATGCTCTCGGCGATCACTCCGACGGCAAATGACAGCTGCTCATCGGAGATCACCAGCGGCGGCGCGAGCAACAGGATGTCGTCGAGCAGCGGCCTGATCCTCAGGCCCCGCTCCTGCGCGACCTGAACGACCTGTGCCGAACGCCTGCGGTCGGCGGGGAAGCGCGCGCGGGTTTCACGATCGGCCACGAGCTCCACACCGGCGACCAAGCCTTCGGAGCGCACCTCGCCGACCTCCTCGAGGTCCAGCAGGCCGGCGAGCTCCCGGGCCAGGTGACGGCCTCGTTCCTGCACATGCCCGACGATGTTCTCGTTCTCGAGCGCGTCGAGGCAGGCCAGCGCAACAGCGCATGCGACCGGGTGCCCGCCGTGAGTGAAGCCGTGCATGAGGGGCAGCTCGGCGCTTGACTCGCGCAGCCACTCCCAGATCTCGCCGCTGACTACAGCGCCGCCGAGCGGCATATAGCCACTCGTAACGCCCTTCGCGAACGTCAGAAAGTCCGGCTTGACATCGTCGCGGTCGCAGCCGAACCAGCGCCCCGTGCGACCGAAGCCCGTTATCACCTCGTCTGTAATCAGCAGCACGTCGTGGCGTGAGCACACGTCACGCACCGCCGCCAGATAGCCGTCGGGCGGGACTATTACGCCGCCTGCGCCCATCACCGGCTCGACGATCACCGCCGCGACGTTCTCCTCGCCGAGCGCTTCGATGCGCTGCTCGAGAGCTTCGCCGCGACACACCGGGCAGCTGCCCGCCTCGCACGGCACCCCGGCGCTGCACCGGTACTGGTACGGCGGCGGCACGTGCCGGACGTACTCGTCGAGCGGCGAGAAGTCCTGCCGGTAGGCGGCCAGGCCGGTGGCGGCCGTCGCGCTGCCAACCAGGCCGTGATAGGCGCGTTCGTGCGCAAGCACGATCTGCTTGTCGGGCCATCCGTTGCGCCGCCAGTAGTAACGGGCGAGCTTGATCGCGGTCTCGTTGGCCTCAGACCCGCCGCTCGTGAAGAAAACGCCACTGTCGGCGCCGAGCGTCATCTGCGCGATGCGCTCAGCGAGTTCGATCGCCGGGATGCTCGCGCCGCCACCGAAGGTCGAGCAGTACGGCAGCGACTTCATCTGCTTGGTGGCCGCCTCGACCAGGTCCTCGCGGCCGTAGCCGAGGTTCACCGTCCACAGACCGGCCAGGCCGTCGAGGAGTCGCTGCCCGTCGATCATCACCAGCTCGCACCCCTCCCCTCCGACCGCGATCTGCGCGCCGGTCGAGCTGAGCTTCATGTGGTCCGTCAGCGGGTGGATCAGGTGCGCTAGATCCGCGGCATTCAGGGCCTCGGGGCGGGCGCCTTCTTTGCGCATGCCCGAGAGCAGGTCTGAACTGGGCCCCATCGCGCCCAGCCTACCAACGGTTAGACAACGTGTCCAGCGGATTGGACAGGCTGCCCAGGATGCAATTCATGCAGCGGAGCCGCGCGCGAACCCGAGGCCCGTTCGCTGCCCGCTGATCACCGCACCGTCTTCTGCAGAGGACGCCGCGAACCGCGCCGCTGGCCCGTCATCCGGAACGCAGGGCCGACCTCGTCGGGCTCGACCACATAAAGCGCGTGCCAGTGCAGCAGCGTCAGCTGACGCACAGCGTCGTCGATCTGGCGCTCGGCCGCCGCCACGTCGAACGACGACAGCACCGCCTCGATCATCGCGTACAACGCTTTCGTCGAGAACTCGAGATCGAGACCCTCTCGGAGCAGGCCGCGGCGTGCGCTTTCGGAGTGGATCTCAAGGATCCATCCGTACATCGCCTCGTCGGCCTTTGCGTCGAGCGCTCCCCACGGCGAGCTCGGCAGATGCTTGGTCAGATCGATCAGCGGCCGCAGCTCGGCGTTCTCGATCCGCCACGAGATGGCGCGGCGGATCATCGCTTCGATCAGGTCGGCCGGCGTCTGGTCGGGCATCGCCTCCTCGCGAAGCTGCTGCGGGATCGCCACATAGCCGGCGACGTAGCGGCGCATGATCTCCCCGACAATCGCCTCCATGTCGTCGAAGTTGTTGTAGATCGTCGCGCGCACCACCCCGGCGCGCTCGGCGATCGCCGCCATCGACGTCGCTGGGAACCCACGCTCGAGGAACAGCTCCTTCGACGCTGCGAGGATCGCCTCGTAGCTCGGGTTGTTGGGGGAATCGCTCGTTCGATCGTCGTACATGAAGCAGCGCCCTCCCGGGCGGCGCCGACGGTCCCCGCCGGTTCGACTCGCGAAAAGTCTAGCGCCATGCTGATACTGGACAGGCTGTCCACGGGACGTTCGTCGGCTCTTACTGGAAGCGCGCGCGCTTGCGTAATCCGTAGACGACATCGGGCATATGGGCGTGCGGCTTCCGTCCAGAACAGTGTGAGTCGGTTCCTCCGGATGTCCGATATCTTGAGGCACGGTGGACATACTGTCCACCGCTCTGGTAGGTTTCCCGCGACGTCAACCGAACGTTGATCCCAACCGTCAAAAAGGGGCGCCGACGATGCATGAGAACGCGAGGCAGCACGGCCTTTTCGGGACCGACGGGCTCACCCGCCGGTCCTTCATCGCGAAGAGCGCCACGGTGGGTGCGGCAGCCGCCGGCGCGGCGAGCATTCTCTCGGCCTGCGGTAGCGGCGCCACCACCTCCGGATCCTCCGCACCCACCGGCGGCCTCGCGGAACTTCCGGGCGGTACGCCGAAACGAGGCGGGACCTTCACCGTCGGAGTCATCAGCGGCGGCTCAGAGGAGAACCTGTTCCCAGGGACCGCGGTCGGCACCCCCGACTTCGTCCGGGACTTCACGCTCTACAACAACCTCTTTAATCTCGGTAAGAACGTCACGCCGCTCGTACCCGGCCTGGCGCTGTCGGCCGAGCCGAACAAGGATGCGACGATCTGGACGTTCAAGCTTCGCGAAGGGGTCATCTGGCACGACGGCAAGCCCTTCACCGCCGACGACGTCGTCTACAACTTCCAAGCCAGCTGGTCGAACCCGGAAGAAAACTTCTCCTCGGCGATCCTCGCCGGAATGGTCGACTTCAAGAGCGTCCGCAAGCGCGGCAACCTGACCGTCGAAGTCCCGCTCCACTACGCCGTCGCTGAGTTCCCGACGATCTTCGCCTACTACGACTTCCCGGTCGTCCAGAACGGTGCTACGGCGAAGTCGGCCGCGCGCAAACCGATCGGCACCGGGCCGTTCAAGTTCGTGTCCTTTACCCCGGGCACCGAGAGCGTCTTCGAGGCAAACCCGCACTACTGGGAGCACGGCAAGCCCTACGTCGACCGGCTCGTCGTCAACTCGTCCTTCACCGACAACAACGCCATCTTCAACGCGCTGCTGTCGGGCAAGGTGAACCTGTTCCCCACTCTGCCGCTGCTGACAGCGCGCCAGCAGCTCAGCTCCAAACAGGTGCAGATCCTCTCGTCGACGCTCGCAGCCGAGAGCTACTTGTTCGCGATGCGAGTAGACAAGGGCCCGTTTGCCGACGTGCGCGTGCGCCAGGGCTTCAAGAGCCTCGTCGACCGCCAGGCGATGATCGACGGCGCCTGGTCTGGGTTCGGCACGGTCGGCAACGACCTGCTCGGTCCCGGCACCGCCTACTACGCCGAAGATCTCAAGGCCACCCACGACCCCGAAAAGGCCAAAGCGCTCTTCAAGGAAGCGGGCGTGCTCGGCCAGACCTTCACGCTGCCGACCACCGCCTTCCTCCCCGGCATGGTCGAGTCCTCGACGATCTTGGCCGAGCAGGCGTCGGCCGCGGGAATAAGGGTGAGCGTCAAGACCGAGAGCGCCGCCACCTACTTCACGCCCGCCGGTGGCTTCCTTACGCGGCCGTTCGGCTACGAGGTCAACCAACCTGTCGGCTCGCTCTCGTTGGCCTACCTCACTGAGTACACCTCCTCGGCGCCCTATCCGGACACACAGTGGGCAAAGGGGCCGAACGGCGCCGCCGCGGAGAAGCTCATCTCGGAAGCGATCGCGGCGACCGATCCTACGAAAGCCAAGGAACTCTGGCACGAATGCCAGAAGGCGCAGTTTGACGAAGGCGGCTACCTGGGCTGGGGCAACCTCCCCTACATCGACGCGGCGGCCAACAACGTGCGCGGCCTGTCGGCCGGTGCCGGCTTCAGCTACAACAACTGGCGTCTGCAGGACGGCTGGCTAGCCTGAGGACCTAGCCGGGACAACATGCCGATACGCTCGCAAGGACCCCGTCAATGACAGACATCGACCTGCGCTCGCTGCTCCCTGACGGCCTCCCGGACGGCCGAGAGGCCGTCGAGGAAGGCAAGGCGATCGGCCGTAAGCTCGACCGCGCGCCCTCGATGTACCTCGAGGAGAAGGGCTTTCGCTCGGAGATGCAGTACCGGCTACACGCGCGCGAGCAAGGGATTCCCTCGACGTGCATGAACATCGGCCTGGCCACATGGGCGGAGACCCGCGAGGCGATGGGGCTGATCTACGAGGACGCGCTCAGGCGCGGCGTCCGCCCTCCCGACCGCTTCAACCTGCTCGCAGAGCGGCGCATGGGACTTCCGAAGGAGCTTCGCGCGAGCGCTCCGCAGGAGACGGGGCCGGCACTGTGGACCGAGCAGGACTGGTGGGAGCTCACGCACACCGTTCCGATGCAGCCAGAGTCCGCCGACAACAGCATCGGCGGCCCCGGATCGCTCGACAACGTCGTCGACGCCCTGTCGGTCGGCGTCACCTACGTCGGCACGTTCAGCCAGTACAGCTGGCGCTGGCCCTACTGGGACGACGAGGTCGCGCAGACGATGGCCTTCCTGAAGGCAGTCGGCGTGCTCGCCGGAGTACGTTCCGAGGGCGTCTGCTTCGACACCTACCTCGAGGACGGCTACCCCGGCGTGTTCCGCGACTACGCCAACTACGTAGGCTGGGCGATGCTCGAGCGCTTCATCGCACGCGATCTCTGCGGCGCTGAGTTCTCGATCAGCTGGGGCGGGCTCACGACAGACCCGGTCACCAAGTCGGCGCTGACACTCGCGCTTAACGACGTCAACGAAGGCGTGCCCAACGCCTTCGTCCAGGGCGACACGATCGGCAACACGTCTGACATCGAAGGCAACTTCGCGGTGATGAGCAGCGACGTGCTGTTCATGAAGCTTCTCGACCGCAAGTACCGTCTCGGCGGCGCGCCGATCGCTGTCCCGGTCACCGAGACGGAGCGCATCCCGACGTGGCAGGAGGTGTCAGCGGTGCAAGCCGTCAGCCGACGCCTCGACCCCTACGCCGAGATGGTCGCGCCGACAATCGACTGGGCCCATATCGAGGCGCTGCGCGACACGCTCCTCGCCGGCGGCCGTCGCTTCTTCGAGAATGCCAAGACCACGCTCCGCGCCGCCGGCATCGGATTGGAGGACCCGGCGAGGGTCCTGTTCGTTCTCAGGCGTCTGGGCGCGCACGCATGCGAGGAACTCTTCGGTGCCGGCGATGTGGACCCGGCGTACCCCGGCGGGCGCAGGCCCGTGCTCGAGACCGATCTCGTGCGCCAGACGATGAGAGAGCGCACGCGGCTGCTCGCGAACCTGTCTGTGCGCGAGGAGGACCCGAGGCTGATCGGACGCAAGGTCGTCGTCAGCTCCACTGACGTCCACGAATTTGCCGAGTTCCTGCTCGTCTCGACGCTCGAGGCGGTTGGCGCGGACGTGACCGACTTCGGCATCAACCGCGACCCCGAGGACATCGTCAAGGTCGCCGTCGAGACCGCCGCTGAGGCCGTCGTGGTCACCACCCACAACGGTGTCGCACGCTCATTCGCCACGAAGCTCAGCGACGAGCTGCGCAAGGCGGGCATGGCGGAGACCAAGATCTACATGGGAGGCGTCCTCAACGAGGACGTCGACGGCTCGGAGATCCCCATCGATGTGCGCGGTGACCTCGCGCGGATCGGCGTGAGCACCCCGGGAGGCATCGAGCAGCTGATCGGCGAGATCGGCGCGCACGAGCGTCGCGCCGCCCCGGCGTGACCGCGGCGGTCCTCGCCGACTTCGGGAGCACCTTCACGAAGATCACGCTCGTCGAGCTCGGCAGCGGACGGCTGATCAGCACCGCGCAGTCGCCGACCACCGCGACGAGCGACGTCATGCTCGGGTTCCATGCCGCTCTCAGGCAGGCCACCGCCGGACTAGAGACGCCCGTCGAGATCGGCCCGAAACGGGCCGCGTCAAGCGCCGCCGGCGGCCTTCGGGTGGCCGCCGTGGGGTTGATCGAGGACCTGACGGCGGCCGTCGCGCGGCAGGCCGCGCTGAACGCCGGCGCAAAGGTCGGGCTTGTGCTGCACGGGAACCTCACGACAGAGGACCGGCAGGCGCTGCGCGACTACGACCCCGAGGTGATCCTGTTCTGCGGCGGCACCGACGGCGGCCAGGAACAGCGCGTGCTCGCCAACGCCACGGCCATCGCCGACGCGGTCGACGCGCACGTCATCGTCGCGTGCAACACGCGTATCGCCGAGGCGGTCGCGGCCGTGCTATCCGCCGCAGGCGGTCACGTCGAGGTCGTGACCAACGTGATGCCGCGAATTGGAGCAGTCGACATCGAGCCGGCTCGTGCAGCGATCTCCGAAGCATTCGTTCGCCACGTGATCCGCGGAAAGGGTCTCACCGAAGCCCCCGAGTTCTTCCGCGACGTGATCATGCCCACGCCCGAAGCGGTGCTCCAGGCGACGCGGCTGCTCGCCGAGATCAACGGCGGGGTGGCGATCCTCGACATCGGCGGGGCCACAACCGACGTGCACACAGTTACCAAGAACCCGGGCAGTGGCCCAGGGATCGAGGGCCCATTGGTCCCCGTGCTGCCCGTGCTTCGCTCTGTCCAGGGCGACCTCGGGCTGCGCTCCAACGCCATCTCCGTACTCGAGACCGACAACGAGTGGCTGAACGAACGTAACGACCCGGGGACGCTGCGCGAGGCCGCCGAGATGAGATCCGAGACGCCCGACTTCACCGCCCGCACGCCCTCCGAGTGGCAGGTCGACGAGGCTCTCGCAACCTCCTGCGCACACCACGCGCTGAGACGCCATTGCGGCACTCTGCTGGTGACCTCGAGCCCGGGCCGGCCGGCGCGGATCAGCGCCGACGGACCCGACCTGCGCGAGCTTCCTTTGCTCGTCGGCACCGGAGGCATCCTCGTCCGCTCCCCGCAAGCCGAGAGCGTGCTGAGCGAGGCGATCTCGCGTTGCGAGAGCCGCAGCCTGGTCCCGCGCCGACCGCGGATCGCCATCGACCGGGACTACATCCTCGCCGCGGCCGGGCTGCTCGCCGACATCGACAGAGATGCCGCCGCCAGGCTCGCGCGCCACGCCCTCGCCGGCAGCGAGAACACGCGGCGGCCATTGCAGACGTGAGCTCCCCAGCGGGCTATCGCAAGACGACCTGGGCGCCGTCGAAACGGCCCTCGCGCATGTCCTCGCGCGTCATCCACACGTAGAGTCGCTCGCCGCGCTCTCCCCAGCGCCAGCCGATCCGCGGATCGGCGCTCAGCTGCAGCAGCATCCGCCATCGCGAGCACTCGGAGTCCACCTCACCGTCGCGCTCGTGCGCATAGGGCGCGACTCCATGTTCGAAGAGGCCCCTGGCGCGTAGCTCGCACTCGAGCGGCATGCTGCCCGAGCGATCGTCGGGCAGGCCGAGCCAACGGTGTGAGACAACTCCGTCGGACTCGCCGAACAGCTCACGCTCCTGCTCCGCCGCCAAGCGCTCGCGAAGCCGCCCCCACGCGTGGACACCCTGCTCGTCGAGAGCCAGCTCGCCGACCTCATCCGACCACTGACGCGGCAGCACCAGCTCGCGCGAGGCGAGCAGGCCGACCGCGCCGGCCCCGACCAGCGGGTGCGCGACGTGGCCCGCTCCGGGGTCGGCATCGGCGGAAGCACTCAGCCTCCAACCTCCGCTCGCCCCCGCAGGTGTGAGCCGCAGAGCACCCGCGCCCGAAGGCAGATCCGAGCCCGCGAGCAGCGGCTCGCGGAGTGACAGCGTCAGCACCGCCCGCTCGTGCCGCTCGCCTTCGGAGCGGGGCTCGCGAGTGCGTGCGCCGATCGTCAGCGCGAGGCTCACCCGCGTCATCCCGGTCAGCGTCCCCTCCGCCACAGGCAGGTCCAGTTCGCGCGCCAGTTGGACGACGCGCTGCGGCGAGACGGCGTTTGCGACTGCGCGCGCACACCGAGCCGCCTCGCCCTCCTCGGCACCCAGGGCGCGCTCGACCTCGGCAAGCCGCCTCCCGAGCAGCGGGCGCGCCGTCCTGCCGGCATCGCCCATCAGCCGAGCGAGCATCTCCCGTCGACTTTCCGGCATGGCCACGATCATACGCCGCCGCGCGTGTATTGGACACTGTGTCCAGTCCTTATGGTACGGTTTCGCCGGACGGCACGTGGACAGGCAATGGAACAACGGAGCGCGCTTCGCCGGTCGTGTCGCGATCGTGACCGGCGCGGGCGGCGCGCTCGGCGGTGCCGCAGCTCGTGCCTTCGGTCGCGAGGGCGCCAAAGTCGTCCTCACCTATCGGAGCTCGAATGACGCTGCCGAGGAGAACGCCGCGCAGATCACCGGTGCCGGAGGAGAGGCACACGCGACGCATCTCGACGTCACCGACGAGCAGTCGGTCGCAAGCCTCGTCCAGGCTGTGGTCGAGCGCTATGGCCGGATCGACGTCCTCGTCAACACCGCTGGACGGATCGACGCTCGCGACGCCGTCCGCTTCGACGCGCTCGACACTGATGACCTCGCGGAGCTGCTCCAGGTCGACGTGCTCGGCACCGCACGCGTCTGCAAAGCGGTGATCCCGCACATGCGCGAGGCGGGAGGCGGCGTGATCGTGAACTTCTCCGGCTCCTACGGCAACGGCACCGACAAAGACAATCTCGTCAACTCGGTCGCTGTCGGATACTGCGCCGCAAAGGGCGCGATCCGCGGCTTCACCGCTGCCCTCGCCCGCGACCTGGCCCCCGAGATACGCGTGAACGCCGTGGCCCCCGGTGCGATCGCCGCGAACTGGGAGGCCGACTGGGGGATCCCGGCCGAGCACCTCGAGGACGCCCGGCGCAGCACGCCGCTCGACCGCTTCGGCCAGCCCGATGAGATCGCCGAAGCCGTCCTGTACCTCGCCTCGGACGGCGGCGCGTACACCACCGGCCAGGTTCTCGAGGTCGACGGCGGATGGCTCATGACCGGATGAGCGCCGCCGGCCACGAGAACATCGCTGGGTCGTTCCTGCAAGCAAGCGGGCGCGTTCCCGGCGCGCCGGCGCTGCGCCTCGGCACGCAGGCGATCACCCATGGTGAGCTCGACGCGAGCGTCGCCGCGGCTGCCTCGCTTCTCTTCGAGCACGGCGTCCAGGCCGGCGACCGGGTCGGCTTGATCCTCCCAAACGTCTCGCAGTTCACGATCCTCTACTACGCGGTGCTCCAGGCCGGCGCGATCGCGGTGCCGATCTCGACACTGCTGAGCAGCCGCGAAGCCAAGTTCTGCCTGGAGGACGCAGAGGCCAGCCTCGCGTTCGTGTGGGCGGAAGGCGGGCAGCATCCACCTGTCGCATCCGGCACGGAGACGATCGCCGTGGAGGCCGAGTCCTACCACTTCCCATGCACCCACGAGCCGCAGGTCGCGCCCCGTGACGGCGAGGACACGGCCGTCATCATCTACACGTCGGGGACCACCGGGCGCCCGAAGGGCGCGCAACTGACGCACCGCAACCTGGCACGGAACGCCGCCGCGATCATCGACGCGACCGGCATCGACGCCGCAACGGTGGCGCTCGGCGCACTGCCGCTCTCTCACTCTTTCGGACAGACGTGGCTCCTGAACGCCACGCTCGGCGCAGGCGGGTGCGTGTCGCTGCTCGAGCGCTTCTCGCCAGGCGCCGCGGCCGATGCGATCGGCGAGCACCGTGTGACGTTCTTCGCCGGCGTGCCGACGATGTTCTCGCAGCTGCTCGAGGCCCCCCCAGGTCCCGCGGACACCGCGCTCGAGCTGTGCGTGTCGGGCGGCGCGCCAATGCCGGCGCCGCTGATGCACGCGTTCGAAGCGCGGTTTCACTGTGAGGTGCGGGAGGGTTACGGCCTCTCGGAGACCTCGCCGCTGGTCACCCTCAATCCGCCGGGGCGCAACCGGCGTCCCGGCTCGGTCGGCACCGCGATACCCGGAGTCGAGCTGAAGATCCTCGACGACCAAGGACAGTCGGCAGCCGCCGGGGAGCTCGGGGAGATCCTCGTCAGCGGCCACAACGTCATGAAGGGCTACTGGAACCGCCCGCACGAGACCGGCGAGGCACTCACCGCAGACGGCTGGTTCCGCACGGGGGATCTCGGCTATCTCGACGCAGACGGCTACCTGTCGATCGCCGGACGCAAGAAGGACCTGATCATCCGCGGGGGGTACAACGTCTACCCGCGCGAGGTCGAGGACGTGCTGCTGGCGCACCCGGCCGTGGCGGAAGCTGCCGTCATCGGCATTCCCCACCCAACGCTCGGCGAGGAGGTCGCAGCGGCGGTGCGGCTGCACGCGGACGCGGTCTGCGAGCTCGGCGAGCTGCTCGCGCATGCCAAGCAGCACCTGGCCTCCTACAAGTATCCGCGCAGGCTCTGGACAGTCGAGCGCCTGCCCACCGGTGCGACCGGGAAGATCCTCAAGCGTCTGATCGCGATTCCCGCGATGCCCGCCCGCCAGAACCACGGCGCCGCTCCCGACCACCCGGTGTCGGAGCCGTCCAGAACACCTACGACCGCGCTGAGAGGAGAGCCATGGGCACATACGCCGTAACGAACCTGGCCCCCGGCGAGACAGTCAAGGAGTACCCCCAGATCACAGAGGGCGAGCTGACGGACGCGATCGAGCGCGCCGATGCGGCGCACCGGGCGAGCCGTTCCGAGAACGGGTGGTCCGACTGACACCTGCAGGTCCTCCGCAGAGCATCACGGGCACCTCCTCGACAGGACCCTTCCAGGCAGGAGGCCCGCCGGTCGAAATCCCGCCGGAGCGAGCGGCGTCGGGCGCGCCTGCTTCTCAACGAGGCCTGCGCGCAAGGCACCCGACCGGCACGTTCGTCGTGCGGCGCATCGCCGCCGGCCTCGGCACCCTGCTTGCGCTCTCGGTGCTCGTCTTCGCGGCCACGAACGTGCTGCCCGGGAACGCCGCGGAACTGACCCTTGGTCGGAACGCCACTCCGCCGGCGCTGCACAAACTCGAACACCGGCTCGGCTTCGACCATTCGATCGCGCACCGGTACGGCTCGTGGCTCGGCGGTCTGCTCCACGGGGACCTCGGCAACTCAGCCGTCGCCGTCGCACAGAACGCACCCGAACCCTCGATCGCGCACGCCATCTCGACACCGTTGAAGAACAGCGCCGTGCTCGCGCTCATCACGACCTTGCTGCTGATCCCGCTGACGCTGCTGCTGGGAGCCTTCGCCGGCATCCACGCGCGCAAGAAGGTCGACCACATGATCTCGACTCCCGCGCTGGTCTTCGCCGCACTCCCGGAATTCGTGACCGCGACGCTGCTGATCGTCGTCTTCTTCGGGTGGCTCGGCGCGCTCCCGCCCGTCTCACTCGTCGCACCGGGCACGAGCCCGTTGTCGAACGTCGAAGTACTCGTGCTGCCGGTGCTGACGCTGCTGCTCGCCTCGCTGGCCGCGGGCATCCGGCAGGTCCGCTCCGGCGTGATCGAGGTGCTGCAGGAGGACTACGTCCACGTCGCCCAGCTCAACGGCCTGCGCGGCCGAACGCTGCTCTGGGGCTACGTGCTGCGAAACGCGCTCGCACCCAGCGTCCAGATCGTCGCGCAGACAATCCAATATCTCGTCGGAGGCATCATCGTCGTCGAGAGCGTCTTCAGCTATCCAGGAATCGGCACGTACCTGGTTCAGGCCGTGACCGAGCGCGACGTCACCGCCGTGCAGTCGACAGTGATCCTGCTAGCGGCCGTCTACATCCTGATCAACCTGCTGGCCGACCTGCTCGTGGTGTTCCTCGTGCCCAAGCTCAGGACCGAGCTCTCATGAGCACCGCCGTCGCGACGCCGTCGCCTCCCCACTCCCGCCGCCCGCGCATCCCGGCGTTCATCGCTGCGGACCGCGGCGGGCAGGTCGGTCTCGTGTTCCTGGTCCTGATCGTCTTCGTGGCGCTGTTCGGCCCGTTCATCGCCCCGCACTCGCCGAACGTGCCGATCGGCATTCCCGGCCAGGGGAGCATCGGTGGCTCGCCGCTGGGGCTCGATCAGCTCGGACGTGACGTCCTCAGCCGGGCCCTCTCCGGCGGGAGGACCGCGCTCGCGCTCGGAGCGCTCGCGACAGTCGCGACGTACCTCGTCGGCGTGATGCTCGGCCTGCTCGCGGGATACGCGCGTAACACCGCCCTGGACGGCATCACGATGCGTACGGTCGATATCTTCATCTCGCTGCCGGCGATCCTCGTGATGCTCGTGCTCGTTACGGCGCTCGGCGGATCCTCGTGGGTGCTCGTGCTCGGCGCCGCCGTCGTGCTGTTCCCGGGCGTCACGCGAATCGTCCGCACCGCAGCGGCCGAGACGGCGACGCGCGGCTACGTGGAGGCGGCTGTCGCCAGAGGAGAGAAGCGCGGCGCGATTCTCCGGCGCGAGATCCTGCCCAACATCATGGCGCCGATCATCGCCGACCTCGGCGTCAGGTTCAGCTGGTCGATCATCCTGATCGCGAGCGTCAACTTCCTCGGCCTCGGGCTCAGCCCGCCGGCCTCCGACTGGGGTCTGATGATCTCCGAAAACCGAAGCGTGATCCCGACCAACCCCTGGGCCGTCGTTGCTCCGGCGCTGGCCCTCGTGCTCCTAATCCTCGGCGTCAACCTGCTGGGCGACGCGTACGTCCGTCATCTCGGAAGATCGAGCAGCCGGTGAGCAGCGCATCCGCGAGCAGCGCGCTCGAAGCCAGCGGCATCCGCGTCGAGCTCGACGACGGCACGCCCGTCGTCGACGGCATCGACCTGCGCGTCAACCCCGGCGAGATTCTCGGCCTCGTCGGTGAGTCCGGGTCCGGGAAGACCACCACCGCCCTCTCCCTGTTCGGGCACAGCGGCCGCGGCATCGTGATGACCGCGGGCGAGATCGTCGTCGACGGAGAGGTGCTCGAGGGGGATCGCAGGTTCCAGCAGGCCCGCGGCCGCCTCGTCTCCTACACGCCACAGAACCCCGGCGCCGCGCTCAACCCGTCCCGGCGCGTGATGCAAAGCGTCCAGGACATGATCGCGGCCCACCGCCGCGAAGCCGACGCCGAGCAGCTCAGTGTGCAGCTGTTTGAGCGGGTCGGGCTGCCCGTTGAGCGGAGCTTCACCGAGCGCTACCCCCACCAACTCTCCGGCGGCCAGCAGCAGCGCGTCTGCATCGCGGCGTCACTGGCGCCTGAGCCCGCGCTGATCGTCCTCGACGAGCCGACGACCGGACTGGACGTCGTCACGCAGGACAGGATCCTGAAGGAGCTCCTGCGCCTACGCGACGAGCAGAACGCGGCGATGCTCTACATCACCCACGACCTCGCCGTCGTGTCGCAGATCGCGAGCCGGATCGCCGTCATGTACGCGGGCCGCATCGTCGAGCAGGGCCCCACCGAGTCGGTCCTGCGCGAACCGCGCCATCCGTACACGCGCGGGCTCGTCGCGTCGACGCCGGACCATCGCCGGCCACGGACGCTCGAGCCGATGCCCGGCGTGTCCGTCGGCGTCGGCGAGTGGCCGCAGGGATGCCCGTTCGCCCCGCGCTGCCCGCAGAGGGTCGACCGCTGCGAGACCGCGTTTCCGCCGACCGAGCAAGTCACTGCGGATCACGACGTGCGCTGCTACGAGTGGCGGCAGACCCCACCTGCGACGGCGCACTCCGTCGTACCCGGCAACGTCAAGAGCCAAGAGGAGCATCCGCAGGAGCCGGTCGTGCTCGAGGTGCGCGCGCTGCACGCCGAGTACCGCTCCCGCCACGAGACGATGGTGGCGATCGAGGACATCAGCCTCACCGTCGAGCGAGGCGCATGCGTGGCGCTCGTCGGCGAGTCGGGCAGCGGCAAGACGACTACTGGCCGCGTGATCGCCGGGCTGCACCCAAACGCCACCGGCGAGATCCTCCTGCAAGGCAAGCCGCTTCCGCTGCACGCGCGGCGCAGGAGCGCCGAGCAGCGGCGGTGCCTGCAGATCATCTTCCAGAATCCGTACCAGGCCCTGAACCCGCGGCACACCGTCGCCGAGGAAGTTGCCCGGCCGGCGCATGTGCTGCGCGGCATGAGCCGGAGGGGCGCGCGTGAGGAGGTCCGCCGCCTACTCGAAGCCGTCCGTCTCCCCGCCGCCACCGCTCGCCGCTACCCGCGCGAGCTATCAGGCGGGGAGCGCCAGCGAGTGGCGATCGCTCGCGCGCTCGCTGCCGAGCCGGAGGTGATCATCTGCGACGAGATCACATCGGCTCTCGACGTCTCCGTGCAAGCGGTGATCCTGGAGCTCCTGCGTGAGTTACGTCACGACCTTGGCCTGTCACTGGTGTTCATCACCCATGACCTCGGGGTCGTAGCCACGATCGCCGAGCGCACGCTCGTGCTCGAGAACGGCGTCATCTGCGAGCGCGGGTCCACCGGGTCGATCCTCGAATCCCCGCAACACCCATACACGCGCCGCCTGTTGGCCGCCGCCCCGAGCATCAGTCTCGCGGCAGAGAGTTGGACCCTCCAGGGCTCAGGCTGAGACGCGCCGCGGGCTTCTACGCTCTGAAATGCGGATGTGGGGCATCACTCGCCGCTGGCGGAGTGAGCGGTTTCGCGGGAGAACGTGGACACGCTAAGAACCTCGGCACCTAAGCGAAACAACGATCAGCGGCGACCGGTGTCTCGACCGCGGGAGCGGGCCTCACCCGGCCCGCTGGTAGCGGATGTGTGTGGCGAGCGGAGAGTGGAGGACCTCGACCGGCTCGAACCCCAAGGACTCGACTCCGTCGAACAGCCGCTCGCCGGACCCGAGCACGACGGGGACCACGTCGAGCGTGAGTTCGTCGATCACTCCGG
>JAOPZS010000125.1 GCA_025963965.1 Solirubrobacterales bacterium | reverse complement strand
GGGCGTCGTCTCGAACCCCGCCGCACCGTTCGGCGGCGTCAAGCACTCGGGCTTCGGGCGCGAGGGCGGCTTCGAGGGGATCGAGGAGTACCTCGAGACGAAGTACGTGGCGATCAGTTTGTAGGGGGAGAGGCCTTCACGATCCCCCGCCGCTCCTAGGAGTGCGCGAGCAGCTCGTCGAGCAGCCGGCCGTAGGCTCCGAGGAGTATCGACAGGTGCCCCTCGCCGTCGAGCAGCCGGGCCTCAGCCGCGGGGATCCGTTGCGCCAGCCATTGCCCGTGGGCGAACGGCACGAAGCGATCCTCCGAGCCCTGCCAGACCGCCACGGGAACGGCGATCTCCTCGAGCGCGAAGCCCCAGTCGGCCACGAACGCGATGTCATCGTCGAACCAGCCCCAGATGTCGGTTTCGAGCGCGCCGTGGAACAGCGCCGCGAGGTACTCGGCGAACTCGCCCGTGGCGGCATCGCTGTCGACTGGCGAGAGCAGCTCGCCAAGCGACGCATGGACCTCCTCGGCACCGGCTGCCAGAATCCCCTCGCGCTCGCCGCGCAGATACGCCTCGAGCGCCTCCTCGCCGGCCACGGCCGCGCCGAACTCGACGTGGTTCTCCTCGCCCATCCCCTCGAGGAAGTCGAGCCCGGCCGCCCGAAACGGGGCGACGCTCGCGATCGTCGCGCAGGCGATCGTCCTCTCCGCGAGCAGTGCCGCGCATGCCAGCGCGTGGGGACCGCCGCCGGACCAGCCGACCGTGTGAAATCGCTCGACGCCGAGCTCATCCGTGATCGCCTCGACATCGGCCACGCAGTCGGCGACCGTGCGCCCGGCACGCCGCGACGAGCGCCCGTAGCCCGGGCGCGAGTACGCGACGTGGCGAACTCCCCGCTCGGCGCCCAGCTCGACGAGCGCCGGGTACACGATTCCGGCGCCGGGAGTGCCGAGGTGAAACAGGACCGTCCCGCCGCCCGGCGGTCCGGAGACCTCGACATCCAAGCGCCGCCCGTCGGACGCCGTGACCTCCACGCGTTCGGTGGCGCTCATCTGTGTGCGGGGCGGGGACCGGAGCTCATAGCTGCAAGCTAATGGTTCACGGGCGGGCCAGTGCTGTGCCGTCCATCGGCGACTGAGCCGCTGGATACAGTTGCCCGATGCGCTACCTACGACGCCCCGTTCTCGCGGCAGCCCTCGCCGTCCTCGCCGTCGGCCTGATCCTCGGCGGGTGTGGCTCCTCCTCTTCGTCCTCGGGGAACGGCCTCCAGTCCAAATCGCCGTCGCAGATCCTCGAAGCGGCCAAAGCGGCCGCCTCGAAGGCCGCCTCGGTCCACATCAACGGCACGATCACCAGCAGCGGCAAGCCGATCTCGCTCAACATGGAACTGCTCGCCGGCAAGGGCGGCAAGGGCACGATCTCCCAGGAAGGCTTCACGATCAAGCTGATCCAGGTACGCGGCGCCGTGTACATCAACGGCAGCGCCGCGTTCTACACGCACGTCGGCGGCGCGGCCGCGGCGCAGCTCCTGCAGGGCAAATGGCTGAAGGCTCCGGCGAACAGCGGTGAACTTGCGTCGCTGGCCGACCTGACCAACCTCAGCAAGCTGATCGACACCGCGCTTGCAAACCACGGCAAGCTCGCCAAGGGACCGACGGCGACGATCGAAGGCCAGAAGGCGATCGCGCTCAAGGACACGACCAAGGGGGGCATCCTGTACGTGGCCACGACCGGCACCCCGTACCCTCTGGAGATAGCCAAGTCGGGCAAGGAAAGTGGCAAGGTCGTGCTCGATCGCTGGAACCAACCCGTCTCGCTGAGCGCCCCCGCCGGCGCAATCGACATCGGCAAGCTACAGAAAGCCGGCTGATCAGCCGATTCGTCTGTATGTCTATTAGTGCTGAGCCTGGATCAAGGGCGCGCGCGGCACGGTCGAGTCGGTCATCGACACGCGGCGCGAACCTGGGACCGGTCAAGGATGCGAGAGCTCTCGGTGCATGGAGTCATGCAGCACAGTCTTCTTCAGCGGCTCCAGGGGGCCGCTCCGAGCATGCCCGGGGCAGTGCCCCCGGGCGGGAGGGGCGGTTCGATGGACAGCTCTGAGCAGCACCGGCGCAACGTGAGCAACGGGCGTCCCCCCGCCGCCGGGGGCACACCGGCCGGCGGGCCGAAGGGCCTCCTGCGTGGCGGCGTGCTCGCATGGGGCCTGCTCGCTGTCGCGGCCGCCGTCGGCGTCGCACTCAGCGGAGCGTCCGCGGTCGTGGCCGGGTGCATCGCCGTGCTCGCCGGCGCGACACTGGCGATCGGCTGGCGCCTCGGCGAAAAGAGACTGGGCGCCCTCGAGGACGAGATCGAGAGCCGCACCAGCGAGTTGAAACGCGCACTCTCCGAGCTCGAGATCGCGCAGGCCGAGACCGTGCAGCGCCTGTCGATGGCCGTCGAGTTCCGGGACGAGGACACCGGCGCGCACATCGAGCGGATCGGACGCTTCTCGGTGCTGCTGGCCGAGCACATCGGGATGGACTCGGAGTTCTGCGAGCGGCTGCGCCACTCGGCGCCGCTGCACGACGTCGGCAAGGTGGCGATCCCGGACGCGATCCTGCTGAAGCCCGGGCCGCTGACGCCCGAGGAGCGGGCGATCGTCGAGACGCACGCCGAGGAGGGCCACCGGCTGGTCCGGGGCTCCTCCTCCTCGATCCTCGACATGGCCGCCACGATCGCCCTCAGCCACCAGGAGAAGTGGGACGGCTCCGGCTACCCACGCGGCCTGAAGGGGGAGGCGATCCCGATCGAGGGCCGCATCGTCGCCGTCGCCGACGTGTTCGATGCTCTGACCAGCGACCGCGTCTATCGCAAGGCCTTCTCTGTCGACGAGGCGATCCAGATGATGCTCGAACAGCGCGGCCGTCATTTCGACCCGGTCCTGCTCGACGCCTTCATGGAAGTGCTCGGCCGCACCGGCCCCGACGCCCGCGAGGAGCTGCGCCGCGACCCGACGGAGCTCGTCGAGACGACGCTCGAGACGTTCGCGACCGCGCTCGAACGCGGCGACGCCGAGACCGCCGAGGGCGCGATCGCCACAGCGATCGAGGACGGGATCTCGCCGACGACGCTGCACGCCGAGGTGATCGGGCCCGCCCTGCGCCGTCTGGACGTCCTCTCCGACTCCGGCGAACTGGCCGCTGAGACCGAGCACCGCGCCTCGACGATCGTGCGCCGCGTGCTCGCGACGCTCTACCGCTACATGACCGGCGGAACCGAGCCCACCCGTGAGCGTGTCCTGCTGGCCGCCGTCCAGGGTGACGAGCACACGCTGGGCCTACAGATGGTCCACGACCAGCTCGCCGCTGCCGGCTACGAGACGGTCTTCGACACCGACCTCTCCGGCGAGCGCCTCCTCGCGATGGTCGAGAGCCGCGCGCCCGACCTGGTCGTGCTCGGCGCGACCGTGCCCGGCGACGGCGACGCCTTCGAGCTCGCCCTGCGCGAGCTGCGCACGAGCCACCCGGAGATCCCGATCGTGCTTGGCGGACCGGCGGTCGGCGGCAGCCTCCCGCGCGAGCGAACCGGCATGCGCGTGCTCGAGCGGATCGACGAGTCGGTGCCGGCCGTGGAAGACCTGCTCGCCGGAACCGCGTCCGCCGCCTCCGTGTAGTCTCGCGATCGTGACCGATCGCGCGATTGTGACCGGCGGCGCCGGCTTCATCGGCTCGCACGTCGTCGACTCTCTGCTCTCCGACGGCTACGCCGTGACCGTCGTCGACGACCTCTCCTCGGGCTCGGAAGAGCGCGTTCCGGCGGCCGCTGAGCTTCGCACCGTCGACATCGTCGACCTGCCGGCGCTGCAGAAGGTCTTCGACGATGTCGCGCCGCAGGCGATCTATCACCTCGCCGCCCAGGCCAGCGTCGTCGCGTCCGTAGCCGACCCCGGGCGCGACTGCGACGTGAACGTGCGCGGGACGCTCAACGTGCTCGAGCTGGCGGGTAGGGCCGGCGCGCCGGTGGTGTTCACCTCGACCGGCGGCGCCCTGTATGGCGACGAGGCACCGAGGCCGACCCCCGAGGACCGCATCCCGGCGCCGCTATCCCCGTACGGCGCTTCGAAGTGGGCGGCCGAGGCCTACGTCCGCACCTGGTCGCTCTCCTCGAGCATCCCGCACGCCGTCTGCCGCCTCGGCAACGTCTACGGACCCCGCCAGAGCCCTCACGGCGAGGCCGGCGTCGTCGCGATCTTCACCGGCCATCTCAACGAAGGCCGCACGCCGACGCTCTACGGCCATGGCCAGCCGACCCGTGACTACATCTACGTCAGCGACGTGGTCTCGGCACTGCGGACCGCCTCCGGCAGGAGCGGCGTCTACAACATCGCCACCGGCGTCGAGACCGACGTGATGGGAATCTGGAAGGGCCTCTGCGCGGCCGCCGGGATCGAGCTCGAGCCGCAGCTCGCCGACCTGCGTCCGGGCGAGCTTCAGCACAGCTGCCTCGACATCAGCCGGGCCGAGGCTGAGCTCGGGTGGCGCCCGCAGGTGCCGATCGAGGAGGGCCTGGTGCTCACCTACCGCGCGCTGACCGAGGAATTCAAAGACAGCTAGGCATCGCCTCTCGGGTGGGCCTGCAATTCGCCCCCCAGCCCTTGCCTGCTCCGGTGGGCGGGCCGAGAAAAACGTATGAGAACGCTCCGCCGCGCGGGGCTCGGAGCCCTGTCGAGCGCGGTCATGCTGCTGAACGCCGCCGGTGCCCACGCGCTGGCGAATGAACCCGGAGGGGTCGCCGCTCCTGCGACGCCGCAAGCCGGCGGCAGCCAGTTCGGCTTGCCCGCCAGCGTCGTAAGGCCGTCCCTGAGCGAGCTGCACGTCCCTTCGACCTCGACCGCAGGCCGGCCGCCACGCATCACGCTCGCGCTTGTCGAGAGCCACGTCGCAACCGTCTACCTGCGGGTGCTGATCATCGACCTGCACACCCGCCGGCCGGTCGTGACGGCGACGATGGGCTGGGTCCACGCCTCTCACCGCCTCGCCGTCGTGTGGCCGTCGGGCGCGCGACTGGCCGCCGGCACCTACGGGGTCACAGTCAGCGCGCACGATCACCACAACGGGAACATCCTGCGCAACGCGCGGATCTCCGGCTTCACGACGCTGACCGTCAAGGACGCCGCCACCCCGGTGACTCCCGCGCCACCGCTCCCAGCGCCCGAAGCCGGGGTTCCGACCCCCGCTCAGACGGTCGCCGACGGCGCCGTCTTCCCCGTCCGCGGGTCCCACAACTTCGGCGGCCCAGACAACCGCTTCGGCGCCCCGCGCACAGGTCACGTGCATCAGGGCCAGGACGTGCTCACGGCCGAAGGCACGCCCGACGTCGCGCCGCTGGCCGGCACGATCGAATCGACGGCCAACCAGTCAGGGGGCGCCGGCTACTACGTGGTCGAGCGCACGCTGATCGGCTTCGACTTCTTCTTCGCCCACTGCGAAGCCGGCTCGTTCTCCGTGGCGGCCGGGCAGGCCGTCGCTGCCGGCCAGCAGGTCTGCAGGGCCGGGCGTACCGGCGACGCCACCGCTCCGCACCTGCACCTCGAGATGTGGGTCGGCGGCTGGCAGGCGAAGGGAGGGCGCCCGATCGACCCGCTGCCCTACCTGGAAGCGTGGGAACGAGCAGGCTCGTGAGCTCGTGCGGAGCACCGGACACGGCCCGCGCGAACGGCGACTCGGTAGCATCGTGAGCCGCTCGAACAGCGGCGAGATAGCTCAGTTGGTAGAGCACACGACTGAAAATCGTGGTGTCCCCGGTTCGAGTCCGGGTCTCGCCATCTCCGAACATCGCCGCGTGAGTCCAGTCGACGTCGCAGTGGGGAGCAAACGGGCTCGCAGCTACGCGAGGCGCCCCGGCGCGGCGCTGCTCGCCACGTTGCTCGTGCTCGCAGGCGCCACGCCCGCCGCCGCCGGCGCCGCGCGCGGGGCCGACTGCGTGGTTCCCGGGAGCCATCGGCCGCTCGCATCGCTGTGGCGGCCGCACCTTCGCGCCGCCGGCGCCTACGCGCGCGGACGCCGTGGCGACATCGCGTTCGCCGTCCGCTACGCCGGATTCTTCGCCGGCTACCGTCCCGACCACCGCGAGTGGTCTGCCAGCGTGCTGAAGGCGATGCTGCTGGTCTCCTACCTGGACCGTCCGAATGTCGCGAAGCGGCCGCTGAGCGCGCGCGAGCGGGCACTGCTCACGCCGATGATCACCCGATCCGACGACGCCGCCGCGAACACGGTCGACACGATCGTCGGCTCCGCCGGGCTGCGCGCAACGGCCGCCCGCGCCGGCATGGGCAGCTTCGCGCCCGTCGAGCCGATCTGGGGCGAGTCGCAGATCACGGCGCGCGACCAGACACGGTTCTTCCTGCACATCGACAGCTACGTCGCACCGCGCCATCGCGCCTACGCGATGCGCCTGCTCGCGAGCGTCGTGCCGTCTCAGCGGTGGGGCGTCGGCCGTCTCGCACCCCGCGGCTGGCGCCTGTACTTCAAGGGCGGTTGGGGCTCGGGCACAGGCCTGATCGACAACCAGGTGGCGCTGCTCGAGCGCGGCTGTGCGCGCGTCTCGATCGCCGTTCTGAGCATGCATGACGGCTCGCACGCATACGGCAAGCAGACGCTGCGAGGGATCTTCGCGAGGCTCCTCGCGGGCCTGCCGGCTTAAGGTAACTCTCAGCCGCGCGTTATCCGCCCCACAGTCGTTGCGGCCAAGCTGTGTCCATGTCCAGCACCGATCTCATGCGCTGGCCGGACCCCACCGCCCCCGCCTCGCCGATGCCAAGCGAGGCCCGTGCTGCGCCCGCCTCGCCCCTTGTCGAGATCGTGCTGCCCGTCTACAACGAGGAGCACGTCCTCGCCGGCAGCGTTCAGACGCTCCACCGCTTCATGCGTGAGCGCCTTGGCGTCCCCTTCCAGATCACCATCGCCGACAACGCGAGCACCGACGACACGCTCGCCCGTGCGCGTGCCCTGGCCGGCGAGCTCGAGGAGGTGCGCGTCCTGCACCTCGCCCGCAAGGGCCGCGGTGGCGCGCTTCGCCAGAGCTGGCTGCACAGCGAGGCGGACGTCGTGGCCTATATGGACGTCGACCTCTCGACCGACCTCACGGCGCTGCCTGCCCTGCTCGGCCCGCTGCTCGCCGGCCATGCCGATGTCGCGATCGGCACGCGCCTGGCGCCCGGCGCCGAGGTCGCACGCGGCGTCAAGCGCGAGCTGATCTCACGCTCGTACAACATCCTCCTGCGCGTGCTGCTAGACGTGAGCTTCTCCGATGCGCAGTGCGGCTTCAAGGCCGCCCGGCGCGAGGTGCTCGGGCCGCTGCTGGCGCAGGTGCAGGACGACGGCTGGTTCTTCGACACCGAGCTCCTGTATCTCGCGCAGCGCAGCAAGCTCTCGATCCACGAGGTGCCCGTGCGCTGGAGAGACGACCCGGACTCGCGTGTGGCGATCGCTCGAACGGCGCTCGAGGATCTGCGCGGTGTCAGGCGGCTGCGGCGCGCCAACCGGCGACTACGGCCGGGAGCAGCGAGCCCCGGCGCGTTGTCCACCGCGGCGACTGTGCGCACTCGTTCCTGCCCCTAACCTACGAAGCAGCGGCATGCCGCGATCCGTAAGCGAAGGAGGACGAGATGGCCCCGGAGACGACAGCGAAGCTCGACCGCGAGCGCGTGCGCACACTGATCGAGCGCGAAGCCGCGCGCCTGGACGAGCGCACGCAGGGCAGCGCCAAGATGTACGAGCGCGCCCGCAAGTCGCTCAGCGGAGGCGTGGCCTCGAGCTATCAGGCCCGCGACCCGTGGCCGATCTACCTGACGAGGGGCGAGGGCCCCGTCGTCTACGACGTGGACGGGAATCGCATGTGGGACTTCCACAACGGCTTCGGCTCGATGGTCCAGGGCCACGCGCACCCGGCGATCGTCCGCGCCGTGCGCGATCGGGTCGCAGAGGGCACGCATTTCGCCGCCACCACCGAGGACGGAGTGCTCGTCGCCGAGGAGCTCCAGCGCCGCTGGGGACTCGAACGCTGGCGCTTTCTGAACTCCGGCTCGGAGGCGACAATGGACGCGATCCGCATCGCCCGCGG
This sequence comes from Solirubrobacterales bacterium, assembly GCA_025963965.1. Classification (GTDB taxonomy): domain Bacteria; phylum Actinomycetota; class Thermoleophilia; order Solirubrobacterales; family Solirubrobacteraceae; genus Palsa-744. The sequence continues at coordinate 52,496 of JAOPZS010000125.1, read as the reverse complement.
GCTGACCGGACGCGAGACGATCGTCAAGATCTTCGGCTCCTACCACGGCCATCACGATGCCGTGATGGTCTCGATCGGCGTCGAGTACGACCGCATCGGCGACCGCGAGAACTACGCCTCGCTGCCCTACGGCGGCGGCATCCCGAAAGCCGTCTCGGACCTGACCGTGCCGGTCCCGTTCAACGACGCCGGCGCGATGGAGCGGCGCATCGAACGCCTCGAGAAGGAAGATCGCAAGCCCGCCTGCGTGATCATGGAGGCGGCGATGATGAACCTCGGCGTCGTGCTGCCCGAGGAGGGCTACCTGCAGGAGGTACGCGAGATCACCGCCCGCCACGGCATCGTGCTGATCTTCGACGAGGTCAAGACCGGGCTCGCGATCGCCGCCGGCGGCGCCACCGAGCGCTTCGGCGTGAGACCCGACATGGTCACGCTCGCCAAGACGCTCGGCGGCGGGCTGCCGGCCGCGGCCGTCGGCGGCACCGAGGAGGTGATGCGGGTCGTCGAGGACGGAACCGTCTACCAGGTAGGGACCTACAACGGCAACCCGTTGGCGATGGCCGCCGCGCGGGCGAGCCTCTCGGAGGTCATGACCCCCGAGGCCTACCGGCACATGGACGCCCTCAACGACCGGATCGTGGCCGGCTGCGAAGCGGTGATCGAGCGCTACGGCCTCTCCGGCTACGCCGTCGGCATCGGCGCCAAGGGCTGCGTCACGTTCTCTCCCACGAAGGTCGTCGACTACGAGACCTTCAAGGCCAACCAGGACGTCGAGGTGACCGAACTCGCCTGGTTGTTCAACATGAACCGCGGGATCTTCATGACCCCGGGCCGCGAGGAGGAGTGGACCCTGTCGGTCAGCCACACCGACGAGGCAATCGATGCCTACGTGCAGGTCTTCGACGAGATGGCCGCAGAGCTCACGGCATAGCCGCCTGAGCTCCCGGCCCGCGGCGGTTCGCGGAGCGCGGCCCTTGCAAACTCGGGCTGCACCCCAGTTGCGTCCCCCCAACCTTTTCGGTCGGTTCGCGTTTCATCGGACATGGCCTCGATCGTCGTCTCCGGAGACGTCCTGCGGCGGCCCCGCGGCACAAACCTCGCGACCCACCTGCATTATCTGATCGGGCTTCGCAAGCTCGGCCACCAGGTCATCTACCTCGAGGACCGGGGCGCCGGAGAGCCGGGGGGGTCGCTCGTGCCCAGCGCCGGGCTCGTGCTGCTGCGGGACCTGCTGCGCCGGTGCCGCGTCGACGTGCCCGTCGTATGGGTCGATCCCGACGCCGGCCTCGTCGGCGGCATGGTGTGGCCGCAGCTGCGGCGCCGTCTCAGCAAAGCCGACCTGCTGCTCGACCTTGGCGGTCACGGCTGGCTGGAAGAGCGCTCGCTGCCGCGACGTCGCGTGCTGATCGACGTCGACTCGGGAACCGGCGTCCTCGCGGCGGCCCCCCGCCAGCTCGAGCACGATCTGTACTTCTCGTACCGCCGCGAGCCGGCCGCGCTCCTGGACGCGGACTGGCAGCCGACGATCCCGCCCGTCGTGCCGCGCCTCTGGTACGGGCCGCCCAGCCGCGCGGAGCTTCCGCTGCGGGTCTGGGCCGACGCCGCGGGAGCGCCTCCGGGGCCCGGCGACGGGCGCGCATGCGGGCTATCGCCCGAGCAGCTGCTGGCGCTGCCCGGCCGCATCTCGGCGCGTCCCTGGATGGCGCTTCCCGCGGCTCACGCTCAGCTTGGCGCCGAGCTGAGGCGGGCCGGCTGGATGATCCGCGAGCCCGACGAGGCCGACGGCTCGCTGTCGAGCCACCGCGGCGCGATGCTCGGCTCGCAGGCGCTGCTCAGCGCTCGCGCCGGTGCCGATGCGGCCCAGGGCGTCTGGTTCACCGGCCCGGACGCCTGTCACCTCGCTGCCGGGCGACCTGTGATCGCCGTCGATCCCGACCTCGACAGCTGGCTACCGACAGGCGCCGGGCTGATCGCCGTCAGCGACCTGGAGGGGGCCGCCGCGGCCGTCGAGCGTATCCAGGGCGATCTGCCCCGCCACGCCGCCGCTGCGCGCGCAATCGCCGAGCGCGTGTTTCATTTCCGCGTGGTGCTGCCGAGCATGCTCGAGCAGGCGCTGCCCAGGCGACTTCAGGCCGCGGCCTGAGTCACTCCGCAAGGCTCGCGCGAACGGCTCGCGCCGTCGGCGCGAGCTCGTCGGGCAGCCGCTCGAGCAGCGTCAGCCACGACGGCTTGACAGCCGCTGCGCGGCGCACGAGCTCGACCCCGCCATCGAGGTCCTGCTCGGCAACGCCGAGGCCCGCCCAGAACGTCAGCTCGTCGGCCTCCGGCGCCAGTCCGGCCGCGCGCATGTACAGCTCCGTGGCGCGACCGTGCTCACCCTCGGCCGCCAGCTCGTCGGCCTCACCCGCCATCTCGTAGGCCCGCGCCAGGCGTAGCAGCCGCTCGAGCTCGCCGAGCGGGTCGGCGTGATCCTCGACGCGGATGTCGATGCGCGCGCGCCACGGCTCACCGTCGGCGGGCACAACCAGCAACGCGGCGGATTGCCTGCCGCGCACGTCACCGCCCTCCGCCTCCGCCGCGAGCAGCGCAGCCATCATGCGTGCAGCGAGATCGCCCGGGTGCTCTCGGTATGCCGCCGCCATCGCGCCCGGCACCGTCTCGGGCCCCATCATGTTGGCCTGGCAGGCGAACCCGTCGCCGATCACGTGGCCGGCGTAGGGGATGCAGCCCTCTCCGGTGTGCGCCGCCGCCCGACCGACGGCGTCGACGACGCCGAGCTGGCGGTAGCGCGCCTGCTCGTCGCTCGCGAGCACCGCGGCGATCGCTGCCTCCGCGTCGAGGCCGTCCTGCAGGTGCTCGAGCGCGTTCGGACCGTGAGCCACCTCGGCCACCGACTGCGTGGCGACCGCGCCGACCCCCGGACGGCCCCACGCGACCACGCCCCCGACAGAGAACCAGTGCGACTGCACCGCGACCCCCAGCTCGCCGCTGCCCGGGTCGCGGGCGACGATCGAGTACGTCCCACGGCGCATCGCCGGATCATCGCAGGAGCACTCGCGGGTATCGTGATGTGCGCATGGGGACTACCCCTCAGCCGCCCTCCGGTAGCGCAGCGCCGGTCGCCGCGGCGCCGGACGGACGCCCGGAGAAGGTCAGCGACGAGCTCGAGCGGTGGCTCTCCGGGGACGGGCCGAAGACGCTCGACAGCCTGATCGAGCTGTTCGGCGAGAAGAGCTTCGCGCTTCTGTTCGTGCTGCTGCTCGGCGTCCCCGCGCTTCCCTTGCCGACCGGCGGCGCCACCCACGTCTTCGAGGCGATCGCGGTGCTGCTGGCGGTGCAGCTGATCGCCGGGGCGCGGCGGATCTGGCTGCCGAAACGCTGGCGCGCGATCGAGCTGGCGGGGCCGCGCCAGCAGCGCTTCCTCTCAGGGTTGATGAAGATGATCCGCCGCCTCGAGAGGATCTCCAAGCCGCGCTTGCGCTTCCTGTTCAACCACCGCCTCAGCAATGTGGTCTTCGGCCTGCTCGTCGTCGGCGGCTCGCTCGCGGCGTTCCTCGCGCCGCCCTTCACGGGACTCGACACGCTGCCGTCGCTCGGCGTCGTCCTGCTGTCGCTCGGCGTGCTGCTCGAGGACGTCCTCGTCGTGATCGTCGCCGTGCTCGTCGCCCTCGCCGGGGTCGCTCTCGAGATCTTCCTCGGCAACGCCGCCGTCGGCGGCATCAAAAGCCTGTTCTGAGGCGCCGACCGCGCGCCGGCGCCATGCCGGCCGTGACGGGGCAGCCGTTAGGCTGGACAGATGCCGGCACACTGGCCGAGCCTGTCCTACGGGGAGTGGCGTGAGACGTGCGACACGCTGCACGCGCACACGCAGCTGCTCGGCAAGCTGGCCGTCGCCCTGGCCCCGCCTGAGCCACAGCTGCAGCACGCCGCCTTGCGCCTGACGACGCGTGGCTGGGAGACGCTGCCACTGCCGGCGCCCGATGGCTCGGGTGCGTTCAGCGCGCTGCTGGACCTACACGTGCACGAGGCCGTGCTCGAGCACAGCGACGGGCGCAGCGCGCGCTTCAGCCTGCTGAACGCCTCGGTGGGTGCGATCACGAGAAGCGTGCTCGACGCGGCGCGCGAGATGGCCGGAACGTTCCAGATCGACCCGAAGCCGCAGGAGGTCGCCTGGACCGTGCCACTCGACGAGGACGAGCAGCACACCGTCTACGACCCTGCCCAGGTCGGCCGCTACTTCGACGCAGCCGGCCGGGCGGCGCTCGTGCTGGCCGATTTCCGAGCCCCTTTCCGCGGGCGCTCGACCCCCGTGAACGCGTGGTGGGGCTCATTCGACCTGGCCGTCAACCTGTTCTCGGGCCGTCGAGCCGAGCCGCCGTCGCGAGACTTCATCATGCGCAACGCGATGGATGCGCAGGAGGTCGCCGTCGGTTGGTGGCCCGGCGACACGCGCTACGAGCGCGCAGCCTTCTACGCCTACGCGCATCCCGCCGCCGAGGGCTTTGCCGAGCTCTCGCCGGCGCCGGGACGCTGGGAGGGGACCCTCGGCGAGTTCGTGCTCGACTGGGATGACGTGCTGGCGAGCCCAGACCCGCACCGCACAGCTGTCGAGTTCGCCCGCACCGTCTTCCGGCACGCGTGCGTCGTCTGCGAATGGGACGCGGAGCTCGCGGCGACGGTGCACGGCTCGCCGCCCCCGGTCGCCTAGTCGTGCACAGGCGCCGCGGCGCGTTCCGGCGATGCGGCCAGCACGGCGGTTCCGAGCGCTGCGACCGCCGCCAGATAGAAGACGGCCGGGTAGCCGGCAAGCGCGGCCGTGGCCCCGGCGATCGGACCGCCGAGCCCGACGCCGATGTCGAAGAACGCCGTGAACGCTCCCATCGCCGAGCCCCGGCGATCGTCGTCCACGTCGCCGACGACCATCAGCGCGAGAGACGGGAACAGCATCGAGAAGCCCACCCCGACGATCAGCGCACCGATCAGGGCGACCGTCAACGAGGCGGCCGCCGCGATCACGGTCAATCCCAGCGCCTCGAGCAGCCCGGCGGCCGTCGCGGTTCGCCGCGCGCCGGCGCGGTCGGGGACGCGGCTGAGCACCAGCCGGCTGGCGAACACCGCCACGGCGAAGGCGGTGAAGACGGTGGCCCCGCCCTCGATGCCGCGTGCCTTCAGCGCCAGCACCACGAAGCCGGCCAGCGCTGCGTAGCCGATGTTCGCCAGCGCCAGCGCCACGCCCGGGCGGTGCGCAGCCCGGGGCAGGAACGCGGCGCGCTCGCCCGCGGGCGGCAGCGCCGGAACCCGCGGCTCCGGCAGGCGCAGCGCGATCAGCGCGCCCGCCGCCGGAAGCGCGGCCGTCAGGATCCACACCGCGTCATAGCCGGCCTGGGAGCGCAGCAGCTCGCCAGCCAGCGGCCCCAGCGACAGGCCGCCCCAGACGGCCAGCCCGAACAGCCCGAGGGCGAGTCCCCGGCGGTCCTCCGGTGCGAGGTCAACGGCCCAGGTCGCGCCCGCTGTGTAGACCGTTCCCTCGCCTGCGCCGACCACCAACCTGGCGGCGATCAGCGTCGCGACGTTGTCCGACACGAGGTACAGCAGGCCCCCGGCCGTCATCGCCAGCGCGCCGGCGATCAGCACCACCCGCCGGCCCCGCCGATCGGACTGCCGCCCGGCGAACGGGCGGCAGAAGACCGACGTCACCGCGAACGCACCGACGACGATCCCGACCGCGAGATCGCCTGAGCCGAGGGGGCCGCGCACATACGTCGGCAGCGTCGGCAGCGCCGCCCCGATCGCGAGGAACGCGAGCAGCGCGGTGACGAAGATGCCAAACGAGGCCGCCAGGCCTGGGCGCCTGGAGGACAGCGCTCTAGGCTTTCATCGTCGCGGCTGAGGGGTCATCGGCGGCACACGCTATCCGCTCGGCAACCTCGCGCAGGCGTCCCCGGCGCCCGCTGGGCGCGCCTCCCGATGGGATGTCTAGCGTGCCTTCATCCGCGACCACTCGGCCTTGTGCTGTCGCTTTGCGGCCTGATAGTCGAGCAGCGCCTGCGGGGAGTCGACGTCGCCGAGGGTCGGATGCGGCGGCACGAGGCTTTTGGCCTTGGCCAGCTTGTAGCGCTTGGCCAGCACCGCGCCGAGAGACTTGACCTTCATCTCGCCGAAACCCGGCAGGCCGCTGAGGTTGGCGCGCAGCTGCTCGCCGTTCTTCGCATCGCCCCACACCCTGCCCGCGTCGCCGGCGTACTCGTCGCGCACGTGCACCACGAGCTGATGGACGCGTTCGGCCATTTTTCCGGGGAAGCGGTGCACGGCGGGTTTCTCCCGAAACACCGCATCGAGGTCGCTCGCCGCGAGCTTGGCCGCGTCGAGCGTGCCGACGCGTTCTGAGATCGCAAGGGGACCCGAAAACGCCGTCTGCACCGTGACCTGTTGCTGCGTCTCAAATGCACCCCCAAAGTCGGTACAAGGACTCTGGGAGCCAACCAAGGAGCCAGCAATGAAGATGGACGCGTACATCAGGGTGTCGAGGGTAATGGGTCGCGAGGGCGAGTCGTACATGAGCCCGGCGATCCAGGAGGCGGACATCCGCCGCTGGGCCAAGGCCTGATTCCCATGCCTCCGAGGCTCGGGGCGATCATTGAGGTCGAGGAGGGAGACGGCAGGCTTCGCGTCTTTACGCGTGCCCCATTGGCACATCGCCTTGGACGTGGGTGGCGGTCCTGGCGAATGGCGGTCGAACGTCACCGTTCAGAAGTAGACGCGGGTGGCGACGAGGGAGCTCCACGGACGGGGCTCCCTCTGCGCTAACTAGACCTTCATCTTCTTCCACTCCGCCTTGTGGTCCAGCAGCGGTGCGGGGAGCGACATGTGGCGTGTCTAGCCGCAGCCCACTCGAGCAGTCGTGAGCTGGAGCTGTCCGAGCGTGTTGCCCCAGAGGACGTGGAACACGCCGGCGCGACCGGCGAAGATGCCGAGCAGGGTGCCTGGTGCCAGCGCCTGCGGCGGCCCGAACCTGGGGCACGCCTCCCCGGCTGGGTGCAGCCGGATCGGGTCCCCCGGGATGGTGGACGTTGTGGGCACGAGCGTGCCTCCCCCACTGGCGATCGCCCCCGCCCAGCCGTAGCTCGGACTTTCCAGTTCCGACCTCGGCGGGATCGTCTCGATGTAGCGGACCGCACCGACCGCGCCGTCCGGCGACACTTCGACACCGCTCAGCACCGTCTGGTGGTGGACCTCGCGTTCGAGCAGCACGAGAAGCCGGTGGTCAGGCGCCTGGGCGTAGCTTTCGAGTCCGAGCAGCGGGAACGCGATCTGCTTGGCGATGAGGCGTGGGCGCGTGTAGCTGCCACTGTTCGCGGCTCGCCGGCGCACCGCGAAGGTTCGCAGTTCGCCTTCCGAGGAGGGCAGTTCGACGAGCAACGTTTCTGTGTGCTTCGAGGACTCGAACCATTCGCCGATGTCGGCGCCCCAGATGATGTTGAGGCGGCCGGGGTGGCGTATCACGATGGGCGGCTCGAGGCGGCCGTTTGGCCGGATCGCACGGAGCACGTCGAAATGCTCTCGGCCCGGCACGACCACGTATTTGCCGCGCACCCACAGGCGTCCGTCGAAGCTCACCACGGTTGCTTCTTCTGTCTTGTCGTGGTGGCTCTCGGGCAGGCGCTGGACCTTGCGGGGTCTCGAGAAACGACCCCCGCGCCGTGCGAGCGAGATCCTGAACGGCCCGTCCTCCTCCTGCCACCAGACGAGCTCTACCTTGGACCCGGTCACGACTGGCCTGGCGACTTGCGCTTCATCGGTCCCCAGGTCGGGAAGCGCCTGGACCGGCGTCCACCTGCCTGTCGGGGTCAGCTGCGAGACGATCAACGCTCCGCATCTGAAGCCGGCCGGTTCGGGCCAGCCTTCGCCGCATCGGTCCCGTTCCCGCCGAGCCTCTGCGGGCATCAGGCGCCCGACCAGAAGGTCCCACCCCCGCCGTAGCGGGATCAGTTCGAGGTTGTAGGCCGTCCGAAAGCGGGGCGGCAGCGCGACGTCCTCGGCGCCGCCTGCTTCGAAGACCCGTAGCAGCCGGTTCGTGCCCCGTTCGGAGAACGCGAACCATCCCCCGCCCGCAGGATCGACGTGCACAGCTTCGGGAATCTGTTCCCGCCCTGCCCGCAGCGCCTCCGGGATTGCCGGTAGAGCCTGGGAGGACACTGACGCTGCAGCTGTCGACGGGGTCTCGCTGTCGGCCGCCGGCGGGATGACCGAAACAGCCGTCACGACGACAGCCGTGAGGCACAGCACGTATGCAACGCTTAGAGATCCGGCTGCTTTTAGCGAACGCCTCCCCACGTGGTCCAGAAACCGCAACCCCGCTGCGAGTTGCCCTCGCAGGCGTGATCTAGGCGGCCTTCATCTTCTTCCACTCCGCCTTGTGCGCCCGCTTCGCGGCCTGGTAGTCGAGCAGCGCCTGCGGGGAGTCCACGTCGCCAAGCGTCGGGTGCGGCGGGACGAGGCTCTTCGCCTTCGCCACCTTGAAGCGCTTGGCGAGCACCGCGCCGAGAGACTTCACCTTCATCTCGCCGAACCCGGGAAGCGCTTCGATGCTCTCGCGCAACTCGGCTCCGTTCTTCGCTCGGGTCCAGACCTGCGCCGCGTCACCGTCGTATTCGTCGCGCACGTGTGCCGAGAGCTCCTGGACCCGTTCGGCCATTTTTCCGGGGAACCGGTGGATTGCGGGTTTCTCCCGGAACACGGAATCGAGGTCGGCGGCTGCGAGCTGCGCCGGGTCGAGCGTGCCGAGGCGCTCCCTGATCGCCAGCGGACCGCTGAAGGCCTTGGGCACCGAGACCTGCTGGTCCAGTGCGAACCCGATCAACAGCGCCATCGGGTCCTTCGCGATCAGCTCGTTCGCCTCTTCGGAGTTCGTGAAGTAGAGGCGATCGGGCACGGGCGGATCCTATCTGCAGGCCGAGTGCTGCCGCGACTCGCAGCACCTGCGATCGTGGAGGCTCGAGCCGTCCCGGCGACGGTGTCATCCACGAGCAAAGGAGCTGAGTTGAGCACCACCGAGACGACCGTCACCGGCGTCGACTTCGTCTGCATCCCCACCAGCGACCACGACCGTGCCGTCCGCTTCTACGCTGACACGCTCGGGCTGGAGCGGGGCAAGCGCTGGGGTGAGCGTCCCGCGACCGAGTTTCAGGCCGGCAACCTGACGCTCGCCGTGATGGACCCGAGCGGGTTCGGCCAGGGCGAGGCGCGCCCGAACAGCGCGCCGATCGCTCTCCAAGTCGCCGACGTGGCCGCCTCGCAGGCCGCGCTCGAAGCCCGTGGCGTGATCTTCCACATGTCCTTCGACTCAGGGGTCTGCCACCAGGCGATTTTCAGCGACCCGGATGGGAACCCGCTGATCCTGCATCATCGATACGCCTGACTGACGGCTCAGCCCCGCTCCTGCGCCAAACGATCTCCTGGGGTTCTACTCGATCAGCTGAAAGATCGGGATCACCCGCCCGGCCCTCTCAGCCTGATCGCGGTAGTCGGCGTAGGGCGGGAACACGCGGTCGGCGAGCCCCCACAGTCGTTCACGTTCGGCCTCGTCCTCGACGATCTCGGCGCGGAACGGAAGCCCGCCGTAGACGACCTCAGGATGCTTGCGGAGGTTGTAGTACCAGGCGGGGTGGGTTGCCCATCCGCGCTTGGACGCGACGATCGTAACCCGGTCACCGTCGTGGAAGTACAGCGTGGCGTTCCTACGCGGTTGCCCTGTCCGTGCGCCGCGCGACTCGAGCAGCGCCGCGGCGAGCGGTCCCGCGGTGCTGAGTCGCCCATTCGTGATCCGCAGCAGCCACGGGTCGAGCTTCCATGCGATCTTGACGGAGAACCAAGCGCCTGCTCTCGTCGCTGACAGGCGGGCTGCCGCGAGATACAGCCGACCTCGAGGCTCATACGGATCGACGCGGCGCAGCGCTCGATCGCGCGCCATAGGCTCAACGCAGTCCTTGGACGACGCGAGGAGCGGCTCGGCTCCGGACAGGAACCCAGCGATGCTGGTCCAGCGCGAAGCCGATCAGCAACGCCATCGGATCCTTCCCGATCAGCTCGTTGGCCTCATCGCAGCTGGTGAAGCAGAGGCGCTTCGGCATGGTGCGATCCTACCTCGGAGTACTTGGGCTATGGACTCGAACGTAGAGCTCATGCGAACGGCGCTTCAGGCGTTTAACAGCCGGGATCGCGCGGGCTTCGATGCGCTGCTCGACGAGAACGCTGAGATCGTGCCGGTGCGCGCCGTGATCGACGGAACGACATTCTGTGGACCGGATGCAGCCTCGCAGTACTGCACGGCAGTCGACGAGAGCTGGGAGGCGCTCAGATGGGAGGTCGAGGAGATCCGTGACCTCGGCAGCCGGGTCATCGCGTTCGGCCACATTCGGGGTCGCGGAAGGGGCAGCGGCGCAGGGATCGATGCCAGAGGAGCCTGGGTTGCCGATCTGCGCGACGGACTGATCACGCGGTTTCAGACCTACAGCGACCGGGCAGACGCGCTCGAGGCGGTCGGGCTCACGGAGTAGCGACCGGCGCCCGCGGCGGAGGCGCAGAAAGATCACCGGTCGGTGCCGGGGCATTTACCGGGGCGGATCTGGCGGCGGGCGTTGTGCGCGCGAGCCGGGCGGGCTGCCGGTGCGTCGCAGCACCTTCAGGAAGTCGTCGCTTGAGATGCCGTCGAGCCCCGCCGGAGTCGCGTAGCGCTCCATGTAGGTCGCGATCATGTCCACGACCTCGTCGACGATCGCCTGCTGCTCGGCCGGGCTGCGCTCGATCCGGAAGATGTGCTCGAAGGTGCGGTCCCACAGGCGCACGATCAGCCCGGCGCCGAAGTGCGGGCCCCGCTCGATGAAGCCGGCGCCCCGCGTCGCGCCGTGCAGGGCGGATGCCATCCGCGCGTCGAGTTGGCGGACGCTGTCGTGGACGGCGGCGTTCAGGCGCGTGCCGAACCAAACACCGACGCCCTCCGGGTGAGCCTGGTGATGGCGAAGGTGGGCGTGCGCGACCGCGTGCATCATCGACCTGAACGTGACCCGCTCGATCCCGCGCAGCGCCTCCTCGACGGCGTGGTCGATCGATTCGAGCTCGCGCTCGAGGTAGGCGGCGATGATCGCGTCGCGGTCCTCGAAGTAGCGGTAGATCGTCGCGACCGGGATGCCCGAGTAGCTCGCCAGCGAGCGTGTCGTGAGCGCCTCCACGCCGCCGGCGGCGAGCTGCTCCTGGGCGGCCTTGAGGATCGCCGCGACCCGCTCGCGGCTGCGTTTCTGGACGGGTTCGCGCCGTGTCACGAGGCTGCATCCCCATCGACCTCGGGGCCCTTCGACTGCGCCGCGGCGAGGTACAGGACCGCCTGGGCCCTTGCCACCGCCCCGACCGCCTCGTCGGGGGGCAGCAGCTCCGGATGGTGAAGGGGGCGCGACACGAAGCCCGGTGAGCCGTCGAGGCCGACGAACCCCATCGCCAGCGGCGCCTGCTCGCCGAAGAACGAGAAGTCATCCGATCCGGCCGAGCGCCACGGCGGCGCGAGCCGCAGCCCCGCGCCGGCGAGCAGCGCGCGCGCTCGTGCGACGATCGCCTCGTCGTTGTGCAGCGCCGGCTCTCCAGCCGTCAGACGCACCTCGCCGCGGCAGCCGTTCGCGGCGGCGACGCCGGCGACGACCTCCCGGCTGAGCTCGCGCAGCAGCGCGCGGTCCTGCTCGCGGTGGGCGCGCAGCGCCCCGCGGGCGCGCGCAGCCGCTCCGATCACGTTCTCGGCGCTTCCCGCCTCGAGCGTGCCGATCGTCAGCGTCGCCGGCCACAGCGGGTCGATGCGCCGGCCCACCGCCGCGTGCAGCGCAACCACCGCCTCGCTCAGCGCCAGCACCGGATCGCGGCCCCGGTGCGGGTAGGCGCCGTGGGTCGCCTCGCCGGTGATCTCGATCTCGATCGCGTCACACGAGGCGTTGACCGCGCCCGCGTCGATCGCGACCGATCCCCACGGCAGTTCAGGATGCACGTGCGCCGCGACCACCGCCCGCGGCGCGAGGCGCCCCAGTGCCTGCTCGGCGATCAGGCGGGCGCCCGACGGGTAGGCCTCCTCGCTCGGTTGGAAGATCGCCAGCAGGGGCGCCGGCAGGTCCTCCGCGATCGCGGCAGCCGCCGCGAGCAGCGCGACGAGCGCTGCCATGTGCACATCGTGCCCGCACGCGTGCATCGTCGCGCCACGGGCGCTGAACGGCGCCCCCGTCTCCTCGCGCACCGGCAGCCCGTCCAGCTCCGCGCGCACCGCGACGGGCGCCGAGCCGTCGGCCGGTCCGACGAGCGCGAGCAGGCCGGTCCCCGCGACGGGTTCGGCGGGGACCGGCAGCGCGGCGGCGATCGCCGCGGAGGTGGCGCTCTCCTCGTGCGCGAGCTCTGGCGCTTCGTGCAGTCGCCGCCGCAATGCAACTGCATCCTCGAGCGTTCCGTCCAGCGCCGCGAGCAGCGCCGCGAGCGTCTCCTCAGTAGACCTCGGCATAGCGCGCGCAGCTCTCCTGAAGCCGCAGTCCTGCCGTCGCCGCCAGCTCCGCCCGCTTCAGGCTCGAGTACGCCTCGTGCAGCTGCGGGCCGAGCCACCGGCATGCGGGCTCGTCCGCCTCGAGCGCCGCCAGCGCCTCCTCGAGTGATCCCGGCAGGGCTCCAACCCCGAAGCGCTCGGCCTCCTCCGGGGCAAGCGTCGCCGGGTCCCGGTCGAGCACCGGCGGCGACGGCAGGCCGCCCTCGATTCCCTCCAGCCCCGCGCAGAGGATCGCGCCGAGCGCCAGGTAGGGATTCGCGCAGGCGTCGGCGCCGCGGAACTCGAGACGCATCTGTCTGGAGTGCTCGCTCCGGGCGGTGCCGAGCAGCGGCGGTATCCGCAGCAGCGCTTCGCGGTTGCGATCGCCCAGGCAGAGCGCTCCCGCGCTCCAGTGGTGCGGGCTCAGGCGCTCGGCCGATACCGGGCTCGGCGCGCACAGCGCCGTCAGCGCGCCGGCGTGGGCGAGCACGCCGGCCGCGAAGCTGCCTCCGAGCCTGCTGAGCGCCGCGGGCTGCTCCGGGTCGTGGAGCAATGCTCGGCCGTCGGCGTCGGTCAAGCTGATGTGGATGTGCACGCCGTTGCCCGCCTCGGCCGGATCCAGCAATGGCACGAACGAAGCCCGCAGACCGGCGCGACGCGCGATCTCGCGGACCACCTCCCGCAGCACCACCGCCCTGTCGGCCGCCTCCAGGCCGCCGGCCGGGGCGACCGGGATCTCGAACTGGTGGCTCGCGAACTCGGCGAAGAAGAGTTCCGGCTCGACGCCCGCCTCGACCAGCGCGCTCATCAGCGTCGTCGCGAACGGCTCGGCCGAGCGCAGCGCCGCCAGCGAGAAGGGCAGATGCGGGCGTTCCGGGCGCAGCAGCTGGAACTCATGCTCGAAGCTCGCCGTGACCGTTGCCCCGGCGCGCTCTGACAGCTCGGCCAGCGCTCGCTTCAGGAACGTGCGCGGGCAGCACTCCCAGGGCGCCCCGTCCGTGTCGACGATGTCGCACAGCACCAGCTCGAGCGCGCTGCCGGCCGGCTCGGCGCCGACCCGCAGGTGCGTGTCGGGGTCGGGCATCAGGCGCAGGTCGCCGGTCGACCCGAACGGGTTCGGCTCGGCGAGCGGGCCGAGCGGCGTCAGCGCCAGGTTGGCCGGCACCCAGCCGATGCCCGCGTCGAGGTGCTCCTGAAGCTCGGAGACGAAGACCGCCCGACCGCGGACGATCGCGGTGAGATCGCAGGCCACGAGCGCGACGAGCTCCGCGGCGCTCACGCCGGCGCCCGCGCGGTCAGCGTTCCGTTGTCCCAGAGTCCCTCCACCAGCTCGAGTGCGGCGGCCCGCTCGCGCAGCGCCGCCGCGTCGGCGCTCGTCGCGACCGCGAGCACTCCCCCGGATGGCTTGTCGACACGCGCGATCGCGGCCGCCAGCCGCTCGCGCGGCTGCAGGTGCACGCCGCGGTCGCCGAGCGCCGGGTACGTGTCCGCGACCGCGTAGAGGCGACCGCCCGGCCCGTCGGTGCGCGCCACCACGCAGGAGAAGTGCCCGACCTCCCAGTCGGGCGGTGGTCCGTCGAGAATCCCGTCATAGAGATAGGCGAGCAGCTGCGACGGCGCCGGGTGCGCGCCCCACAGGTGGTGCGTGGCGAGGTTCGCGATCAGCGTGATCGGTCCGCTCGCCCCGGCAGCGGCATCGAACATCCCATCGAGTGTCTGCGCCGTCCATGGTCCGCTGTAGGGGATCGCCTGCACGGCTCCCCCGCCGAGCTCCTCGATGGCGCGCGCCACGCCGGCGGCGGTCGTGCCCGAGACCTCGGCGTCATCGACCATCGGCGGTGCCAGCCGGTAGTCCCGTCGTCCGCCTTCGCCGCCGGGGAGCGTGCCCGGATCGCGCGCTGCCGAGACGATGCTCCCCGCGGCGCGCGCGACCTCGTCCTGGTCGGTCGGCTCCTCGCCGGCGCTTGCGATCCCGGCGGCGTTCAAGGCCAGAGCGCCGCAGAACGCGCCGCACAGGTCGTCGCGCTGAGGCAGCTCGCGGGCGTGGTAGTCGAGCAGCGCACGGGTGCCGGGGAGCAGAGTGCTCTCCAGCGCCCGACGGCTCGTCACGGTCAGTCTTCCGTGGCCCGTGGCGCGTAACGGTGGTGGAGCATCAGCGCGTTGCCGTCCGGGTCTGCGAAGAACGCCATGTGGCAGACACCGGTGTCGAGCGTCTCGCCGGAGAAGCTGACCCCACCCGCTTCGAGCGCCGCCCTCGAGGAGGCGACATCGTCGACGCGCAGCGCGATCGCGTTGCGGTTGACGTTGTGGCCGATACCCATTTTCTCCCCGTCGATGACGCTGAGCGTCAGGTTGCCTGTCTCGAACTCCGAGTAGCCGCGCTCGGGCACGTACACCGAGCGGCGCAGGCCGAGCGTGTCGGCATAGAAGCTCGCCGCCGCCTCGAGGTCCTTCGTCGAGACCGCGACGAAGTCCACACCGCCAACGATCTGTGCGTCGCCGTTCATCCCCTGAGCCTCCCGTTCATGTCGATCTTCACAGGCTGAGCGCCCTTGGTTGATAGCACGTAGGCTCCTGCATGCAGGTCCGCGCTGCCCGACACAGGAAAGGACGCGACTGATGAGCTGGGACTTTCAGACCGAGCCGGAGTTCCAAGAGCAGCTCGACTGGATGGCAGAGCTCGTCCGCGAGGAGATCTGGCCGCTCGAGGCGATCTGGCCCGAGCTCGGCCTCGAGGGCCTGATGAGAGCGCTGGCGCCGGTCCAGGAGCGGGTCCGGGAGCGCGGCCTGTGGGCGGCGCACCTGCCGCCGGAGCTCGGCGGGCAGGGGATGGGTCAGGTGCGCCTCGGCCTGATGCACGAGATCCTCGGCACGTCGCCGATCGCGCCGCTTGCGTTCGGCAACGCGGCGCCCGACTCTGGCAACTCCGAGCTGCTCGCGATGGCGGGCAGCGATGAGCAGAAGGACCGCTGGCTGCACCCTCTGCTGGCGGGCGATCTGCGCAGCGCCTTCAGCATGACCGAGCCGCACACCCCCGGCTCGGACCCAACGCAGCTGGCCACGCGGGCCGAGCGCGACGGCGAGGACTGGGTCATCCAGGGTCGCAAGTGGTTCTCCTCGAACGCCTCGATCGCCGACTTCCTGATCGTGATGGCCGTCACCAACCCGGAGGCGCGCGCCTCCCAGCGCGCCTCGATGTTCATCGTTCCGACCGACGCGCCGGGCGTCGAGATCCTGCGCGACGTGCCGACGATGGAGCATCCCAACGAGCAGTTCGGCGCCTACGGCGGGCACGCCGAAATCGCCTACGAGAGCGTCCGCGTCCCGGCCGAGGCGCTGCTCGGCGGCGAGGGCGAGGGGTTCATCCTGGCCCAGCACCGGCTCGTGCCGGGCCGCATCCACCACTGCATGCGCTGGCTCGGCGTGGCGCGGCGCGCCTTCGACATGATGTGCGAGCGCGCCACCTACCGGCACGCCCACGGCTCGCTGCTGGCGCAGAAGCAGACAGTCCAGAACTGGATCGCCGACAGCGCCGCCGAGATGCAGGCGGCGCGGCTGATGACCCTTCACGCCGCGTGGACGATGGACACCCAGGGTGCGAGCGCGGCCCGCACCCAGGTCGCGCTGATCAAGTTCTTCGGCGCGAAGGTCCTGCACGACGTCGTCGACCGCTCGCTGCAGCTTCACGGCTCGCTCGGCTACTCGACGGACCTGCCCCTCGAGCAGATGTACCGCTTCGCGAGGGCCGCCCGAATCTACGACGGACCGGACGAGGTGCACCGCCAATCGGTCGCCCGGCACATCCTCGCCGGCTATGAGGCGCCTGCCGACGGCGTGCCCACCGAGCATCTGCCGACGCGCCGCGCGCAGGCACGCGAGCGCTTTGCCGAGCTGCTCGAGACGGTCACGGCCAACGACTAGCGCGCCGCTCCGTCGGGGGCGCTTCTAGGCTGAGGAAATGCCAACGGGAGCCCAGCAGCCACCGGCGGTGTTCGATCCCGCTGCCTTCACGAGCTTCCGCTTCCTCGGACGTGAGCTCGACGAGGGCGGCGAGGTCACGCTGCGCTACGCCCTCGACGACGGCCTCGAGTTCACCGAGCGCATCGTGCTGCCGATGCCGGCGCGCCTCGACGAGCAGCGGCGCGCGTCGGCCGAGGGGCTGCTCTCCCTGCTGCACTGGGTGGCGGGGGTCAGCTACTTCAAGGCGGCGCTGCCGCCCACGATCAGCTGCGAGTCCGGCATGCCCGGGCCGGCAGCGGCGACATTGCTGGAGGCGCTCTATTCGGAGGGACTCGCCGAGCTCGCCTACGTCAACCGGCTCGAGGCGCTCCCGCGCCCGCGGTTTCCGCGCGAGGACGCGGCGCCCGGCGGCCGCCCAGGCGCCGGCGGGCCGGCGAAGAGCCAGCTCGGCGACCCGGTGCGCGTGCTCGTTCCAGTCGGCGGCGGCAAGGACTCGGTCGTGGCGATCGAGGCCGTGCGGGCCGCCGGCGTGGAGCAGGCGCTGTTCTCGATCGGCGACGCCGCGCCGATCGCACGCACCGCGAGCATCGCCGGGCTGCCCCGCCTGATCGCCACGCGCGAGCTCGACCCGCTGCTGTTCGAGCTGAATGCGGCGGGCGCGATCAACGGCCACGTGCCGGTCACGGCAATCGTCGCCTGCGTGGCGATGCTGACGGCGGCTCTGCACGGGTTCGATGCTGTGGCGCTCGCCAACGAGCGCTCCGCCTCCGCCGGCAATGTGAGCTGGGACGGGGTCGAGGTCAACCACCAGTTCAGCAAGAGCCTCGCCGCGGAGCGGCTGCTCAGTTCGGCCGCCGCCGAGCTCGGCGCCCCCGTCACGCAGTTCTCGATCCTGCGCCCCGCCTCCGAGCTGGCGATCGCGCGCGCCTTCGCTCGGCTCGAGCGCTACCACGCCGCCTTCACGAGCTGCAACGCGATCTTCCGGATCGATCCGGCTCTGCGGGCCTCCTCGTGGTGCCGCGACTGCCCGAAGTGCCGCTTCGTGTTCCTGGCGCTGGCGCCGTTCAGCGACCCCGGGCATCTGCGCCGGATCTTCGGCACGGATCTGCTCGAGGAGGAGCGCCAGTACGAGGGCTTCGCGCTGCTCGCGGCCAGCGGCGGGCACAAGCCGTTCGAGTGCGTGGGCGAGGAGCAGGAGAGCCTCGCCGCGATGCGGTTGCTCGCCGCAGACCCGCGCTGGCGCGAGCACGCCGTGGTGCGCCGCCTCGCAGCGGAGGTGTTGCCGCTGCACCCGCCGCCCGAGGGGGACCCGCAGGCCGTGCTGGCGCTCTCGCCCGAACACGACGTGCCCGCGGCGCTGCTGGACGGGGTCGGTGCGCTTCTCAGAGCTTGAAGGGGCCCGCGTGGGCGTCTGGGGCGCCGGGCGCGAGATCTCGTCATTCGCCGCGCAGCTGGCCAAGCGCCTGCCGGGGGCGCGGATCGTCGCCGCCGCCTTCGATGAGCCGCCCCCCGACGGGGTGCCCGAGGCGCTTGGCTCGCCGCCGCCGCAGGTGCTCTCCAGCGGAGAGGCGCTCGCGGCGCTGTCGGGCTGTGACGTCGTCGTGCGCTCCCCCGGCGTCTCGATCCACCGTCCCGAGCTGGCTGCGCTGAGGCACGCGGGCGTGCCCGTGACGACGGCCACGTCGCTGTGGCTCGCCGAGCGCGGCGGGCGGCGCGTGCTGGGCGTGACGGGCACCAAGGGCAAGAGCACGACCGCTGCGCTCGCCCACCACATCGCCCGTGCCGGCGGAGAGCGTGTCGAGCTGGCCGGCAACATCGGCCGTCCGGCGCTGGAGCTGCTCGACGCGGACCCAGAGACGCTGGCGATCGTCGAGCTCTCGAGCTATCACGTGGCAGACCTCGCCGTCGGGCCGGATGTCGCGACGATCACGAACCTCTACGCAGAGCACACCGACTGGCACGGCTCCGAGCAGGTCTATCGGAGCGAGAAGCTGCGGATCCTCGAGCTCCCGGCCGTCGAGCGCGCCGTCCTCCCGGCGCGCCAGCCCGAGCTGGCGGCGGCACCGACCGCGGCCGAGCGCCTGCTGTTCGGCGAGCCCTCCGGCTGGGACGTGGTCGACGGGGCCGTGACTTGCGCTGGGGAGATGCGCCTGGCCGCGGGAGAGCTCGGGCTGCCGGGCGAGCACAACGCGCTGAACCTGTGCGCGGCGCTGACTGCGCTTGAAGCGGCGGGCGTCACACCCGCCCCGCTGCAAGCCGCGCTGGCCGGCTTCCAGCCGCTCGCGCATCGCCTGGCAACGGTCGCCGAGAGCGGCGGGCTGACGTGGGTCGATGACTCGATCTCGACCACGCCCGAGTCGGCGCTGGCGGCGCTCGCGAGCTTCCCGGGCCGGCCGCTCGTATTGCTCGGCGGCGGTCAGGACCGCGGTCAGGACTACACCGCGCTCGGTGCCGAGCTGGCGCGGCGCGGGGCCGCGCTGGTGGCGATGCCGAGCACCGGGCCGCGTCTGCTCGACGCGGCGCGGCGTGCCGGGCTGCCGGCGGCACGCGCGCTGATCGCCGAGGATCTCGCCGACGCCGTCGCGATCGCGCGCGAGCTCGCCGTGCCCGGCGCGGTGGTGCTGCTCTCGCCCGCGGCGCCGAGCTATGACCGCTTCCGCGATTTCGAGGAGCGCGGCGAGCGTTTTGCCGCGCTGGCCCGCGCCCCCCGGGGCTGACGGGCAGGGCGGGCGCCGCCACCCTGGTGCGCGGGGCTGACGAGCAGGGCCGGCGTCGCCACCTGGTGGGCGGCGACGCCGGCTGGTTGCTCAGATGCTCAGACCGCTAGGGGCAGAGCGGGTTGCTCGGAACGCCTTTGCATGGTTCCGGCATCGTTTCCTGCGGGGGCGGCACGGGTTGTCCGACCGGTTTCCTCAACAGGGCCGATTCTTCGGAGAGGATCACCAGGTAGCCGATCGCAGCCAGACCGTTGTTCGGCGGCGGCGTCGTGTTGTTCTGGCAGCCCCACGTGCCTTCGATGTTCGCCGGGAACGTCGCCCCGGTCAGCGTGTTGCCGGTCACGCAGTTGTTGTTCGAGGTGTGCTGGTGGTAGGGATAGACGCCGCCCTGCAACGTGATGTCGCTGGCGAATTCCTTCCCACTCGTACCGTTTTCTTCGAACGTGTTGTTGGCGATCTTGTTACCCGTCAGCTGGAAGTAGATCGTGCGGGTGCACAGGCCTTTTTCTTCCAGTTCCTGCGTGCAGCCTTCCTGCGGCGGGTAGGGGTTCGGGTACTCGAACCCGAGCACGCCGTTGTTGGCGTTCTTCGTGATCACGTTGTTTTCGACGAGGTCCGCGGCGTCACCGGGAAGCTCGACGCCGACGCCCCATGGCGCCTTTTCGGTCGAGTGGTTGGCCGGCACTTCGAGGTTGTTGTTTTCGGTCACGAGGTTTTCCTTGAAGACCGTGCATCGCGCGATGTTCGTCGTCGCGAATTTCACGTACGGAGAGTGCGGCCTGTGCGCGTTGCACTTGCCGTTCTGCGGCGGCGGCCCGTCGCCGGGGTTTTCGCCGTTCGGGACGATCCCGGCCGAGTTCTGCCGGAAGACCGATTTTTCGATCACCAGGCTACCGCCCGAGTTGGAACCCGAGTAGCCGACCGCGTTGTACTCCATCGTCGCTTTGGAGACGCGCGCCTTGCATTCCCAGCAGGCGCCGATGTAGATCCCCGAGTCGTTGAAACCGGAGGCGTAGATGTTTTCCCAGGATCCTTCGTGGTTGTGCTGGGCGAAGATCCCATAGCCGCCGTTGAGCCCGTCGTCGTAGGCGGTCAGGTAGCTGCCCCACCAGCCGTGCGACTTGTTCTGCCCGGCCTGTTCGTCGGTTTCGCCTTCCTTCTGGCCTGTCCACCAGATCTCGTTGCCGCCGCCGCCTTCGGGGTCCCCTTCGCCTTTTTCATTGGCGCGGTCGAAGTTGCGAGCGGTGAGGTTTTCGATCCACACGTTGTTGGCCTGTTCAACCACGATCCCGTTGCTGCCGCCCGGCTTGGGTTCGTGTTTTCCGTCGAGGATCACGCTGTTGCGGTTCATGCCGCGGATGTAGATGTCGCTGTGCGCGCCCGTGACCAGGACTTCTTCGTGGTACACGCCAGGTTCGATCAGAACCCAGTCGCCGTAGTTGCGGCGCGTCGCGTTGACGGCCGCCTGGATGGTCGGGTAGTAACTCGTGTTGATCGGGGTCGGTCCCGGCGGCGGACCGGACTGACTGACGATGTTGACGTGCGGCGTCTTCGCCAGCGCCCCCGCGGCGAGCGCGAAGAACGCGACGACGGCGAGCAGCGCGCCGATCGCGTATCGGGCTCCCCCGCCATGGGGCATGGCAGTACCTCTGAACGGCATCCTCGAACCCTCCTCCTTCGATGGACCACGGTTAGGCGATCCGGGAGGTGACTGGGCTCTCCTACACGACCTCCATGCTGAGCCCACTCCGCCTCGCCCGCGAGGCGCTCTTGCCGCAGGCGCCGTGATGTCCTCGGCGCCGACGCAGTCTACTCGGCGCCGGATCCAAAAAGCAACCCCGCGGACGGCGCGATCGGCGGCCCTCGGAGTCTTCGTCGGTCTCCTCGCCGGGAGCCTCGGATGCGCTCGCGGCGGGAGGTCGCCGACGGCGCTCGTTTTCACCCGCATGACGAGGGTGAAGCACGCGTACCTCGCATACATCCCCTCGGGCGCGGGTAGAACCCATTCACGTCTCGGGCGCCGAGGGGGGCGCAGAGAGCGACGTGAGAGGTGCGGTCCCATGTTCCAGAAGCAGGTCGATGCGATCAGCCCGGCGGAGGTTCGCCCGCAGGCAGGCGCGGCAGAAAGCGGGCGCGGTCCCTCGATCGACCTCACTGAGTCGGGACCCCCGGCGACGGTCCTTGAGGAGATGGCGCGGGCGGATGAGACCAATGCGCGCCTGCGCGAGATCGGATGCCAGCTCGTGTTCGCGCTGAGCGCCGACGGCTGCTCGCTTCAGATCGAGCTGCGAGACATGGACGGCAACCTGCTCCGTCTGCTGTCGGCCACCGAGGTGGAGCGGATCGCGAGACGGGGCGAGGTGCCCGAGTAGTCCCGGCCGGCGCGTCGCCGCGTCCGGCACCTGCTCAGCGTTCGCCGGTGCCGCGGCGCCACAGCACGACGTACCAGACCGCCACGGCGATCAGCACGCCCAGCGGCAGGGCCAGCGAGAGGATCGAGCCGGTCAGGAAGCTGGACGCGATCGTGATCAAGAGGCTAGGCATTCGCTCCTCCTAGTTCCCTCCCGCCGGGCCCGGCCGGAGGGCGGCTGCTGGTCGGACCCGGCGCCTGCGGGGCCAGCCAGCGGTGGACGTATACGAAGATGATGATCATGAACGTGATCGACCCGGGTACCCACATCACGCCTGCCGCCAGCTGCTGATCGGCCAGTGCCGAGATGCCACCGGGGCGGGAGGCGAGCTGGGCGTAGTGCGGGTAGAGCGGGCTCGGGGCGAGCGCCAGGACGACGGCCAGGACCCAGCTGACGGTCATCGCGGCGACGACGTAGAGGAGTCGCTGCGTGTCGTTCATCCTCGCCCGCAGCGGCGCCGAGTCGATCACCTGCTTGAACAGCAGCACCGCCGTCGCGAAGAACAGCGTGTGCTCGAGCGCGTGCAGCGCCCCGGAGGAGAGCGTCGCGTCGAACAGCGCCGGCACGTGCCACGCGAGCAGCACCGCGGAGAACAGCGCGAGACCGGCCGCCGGCGAGCCAAGGGTCCGGGAGATCGCGCGCAGCACCGCTGCGCGCCGGCCGTGCAGGAACGTGCTCGCGAGCCGGCGCCGTGCACTCAACGGAAGCGAGCGCCACAGCCTGATCCACGGTCTGCCGACCACGAGCAGTGGCGCCGCGACGAGCATCAGCAGCACGTGCTGGACCATGTGCGCCCAGAACAGCTCCTCGCTCAGCTTGTCCAGCGGCGAGGCCAGGGCGATCGCGAGCACGAGCAGCGCCGCGTAGAAGGCGGCGCTGCGCCGGCGCTGTGATGGGGCGGTCCGCGCCGGGGTGAACGTGCGTCTGCCGCCGATCCGGTAGAGCGCGGCGAGCGCGACCAGCAGCGCCAGGGGCGGGTCCGGCGACCAGTCCCAGAACCCCGGCGTTGCTGGGGCCGCGCCGAGCACTACAGCAGGTAGAGGATCACGTAGGTGATCACGCCGATCCCCGCGAGGTAGCTCCAGTAGAAGACCGCAGCGTCGAGCGCAGGAGCGATCAGCCGGTCGGGGTCCTTGATGTCGCCGTCCTCGCCGGCAGGTTCGCGCGAGGCGCGCATCTCGCTCGCCACCTGCGTCTCGAGCCAGTACATCGTGGCCAGCACCGCGATCAGGTAGAAGACCGTCCAAGTGCAGAAGACGCTTGCGAAGGCCCCGTCGGTCGGGCCGAATTTCTGCACGGTGTACTCGACGCATTGCAGCGCGATCGCGGCGAGCCCGAGCAGCACGGCGCCCCACGCCGGGCGGATCCAGCCGGGAGTGCGGGTCTTCATGCCGCGCCCGGCGAGCGCCGCCAGCACGGCGCTGAGAGCGACGCACGCGATGAACGCGACACCGAGCCCGGCACTCGGCTTGACGTGGGCGGGGCGCCACATGTGTTCGACGTTCAGCGAGCGCAGGTAGAAGTAGGCGAACACGAAGGCGAGGAAGAAGAAGGTCGTCGCCCCGGCCAGCAGACGCGCCGCGACCGACAGCGCGCGCGCGCCGACGTCGGGAGGCTCCGGTGGGATCTTCGTGCCAGGGGGCACGCGCGGGATCTGCACGCCGAGCGGTCGCTCTTCGTGTGGCAGAGCCATCGCTCAGCCCCCCGCCCCGGCCGGTTGCGCGGGGCCGACCGCCAGGGGCGTGCCGTAGTCATAGGGGTCGGCGTCGAACACCGGGATCTGCTCGAAGTTGTTGACCGGCACCGGTGTCGGCACCTGCCACTCCAGCGACTTCGACCGCCACGGGTTCTGCGCCGCCCGCTCGCGGACGAAGATCAGCGAGTAGACGGTGTTGAACAGGAAGATCAGCATCGAGAAGCCGAGCACGAACGCCGACACCGACACCCACACGTTCAGCGCATGGAACTTCGGTTCGTAGAAGCTGACGCGCCGCGGCATGCCCTCCATGCCGAGCACGAACAGCGGCAGGAACGTCGAGTTGAACGACACGAACATCAGCCAGAAATGTGTCTTGGCGAGTTTCTCGTTGAAGTTCAGGCCGACCATCTTCGGGACCCAGTAGTAGATCGCGGCGAAGAACGTGAAGATCAGCCCGCCCATGATTGTGTAGTGGAAGTGGGCCATCACGAAGAAGCTCCCGTGCGTGTCGGTGTCGCTCGGCGTATCCGACAGGAACACTCCCGAGAGCCCGCCGATCAGGAAGTTGAACGCCCAGCCCAGGCAGAACAGCATCGGCACCGAGAAGGAGGTCCGCGCCTTCCACAGCGTGCCCATCACGCACAGGAAGATGAAGCCGGTAGGCACCGAGATGATCTCCGTCGAGAGCATGTAGAACGGGCGCAGGTCGGCGTTGATGCCGCTGACGAAGAGGTGGTGCTGCCAGACGAAGAAGCTCAGCAGGCTGACGCCGAGCATCCCCGAGACGGCGAGGCGATAGCCCCACAGCGGCTTGCGCGTGAAGACCGGCAGCAGCTCGAGGACGATCCCGAAGGCGGGCAGCGCGAGGATGTACACCTCGGGGTGCCCGAAGAACCAGAACAGGTTCTGGAACAGATACGAGCTGCCACCCCCGCCTGGAATGAAGAACGAGGTGCCGATCGTGCGGTCGAGTGCCGCCATCAGCAACGTCGCGACGAGCATCGGCGCCGCCAGCACCATCAGCACGGAGGTGGCGAACACCGACCACACGAAGATCGGCAGGCGCGACCAGCTCAGCCCGGGCGCGCGCATCGTGATGATCGTCGCCAGCATGTTCAACCCCAGCAGGGCCATCGAAAGGCCGACAAGCGCGAAGAAGCAGATGTAGGAATCCATCCCCATCACCGCCTGGTCGTTGAGCGGCTCGTAGCCGGTCCAGCCCGTCGGGAAGCCGCCGAAGAAGATCGTCGAGGTGAGGATGAAGCCGGCCGCCATGAGCAGCCAGAACGTGAGCGCCTCGATCCGCGGGAACGCCATCCGCCGGGCGCCGATCATGATCGGCACGAAGTAGTTCGCGAACGGCCCCAGGATCCCTGAGGTCATCATCCCCATCATCATCGTGCCGTGCTCGCCGACCAGCGACAGGTACTGGTTGGGACCGACGAAGGTCGGATTGCTCTGCAGCAGCTCCGTGCGGATCAGCATCGCGTTGAGGCCGCCGACGAAGAAGAACAGGCCGATGCCGCAGAGGTACTGGATGCCGACGACCTTGTGGTCCGTGCACAGGCCGAAGTAGCGGCCGATCCCCTCTTCCTCCTTCTCGCGCAGCGACGCGGGGCGGCCGAGCATCCGCGAGACGGGGTAGTTGGCGAAGCCGAGCCCGATCAAAAAGCCGATCACCCCGCCGAAGTACGCGAGCAGCAGGGCTGCGTCGTTTTCGTTGGTGGCGCCGGTGTATTCGAAGCTTTTGCCTTCGCTGACGAGGTGGCCGATCCACCACCCCAGGTAGTAGCCGCCGATGCCCAGGATCACGGCGCTCAGCAGGTTGAAGCCGATCAGCCGCCGCCATAGCGGTCGCGCGCTTTTAGGGGTGGTGCTGACTGTCGTCGTGCTCATTCGCCGCGCCTCGTCGGTTCGGGGAGATAGGTCTTGGAGTACTTCGGCAGCGCCTTTGTCGCGGGCGCGAAGGTGACCTGCTGCTGATGGATCCAGGTTTCGAAGTCGGCCGCGCTGACGACGTGGCCGTGGTCGAACATGCCGCCGTGCCAGATGCCGCACAGCTCCGCGCAATGCACTTCGAAGGTCTGGATCTTCGTGGGCTCGACGAACGCGACGTTGTCCACACCGGGATTCGCGTCGGCCTTGACGCCCAGCTGGTAGGCCCAGAACGAGTGGATCACGTCGAGCGAGGTGACGTGCAGTTCGACCATCTGGTCGACCGGCAGCTCGAGGTGGGTCGTCTCGACGCCGCCGTAGGTCGGATAGCGGTACGTGAAGGCCCACTGCTGCGCGATCACCTGCACCGGCAGCTTCTTGCCCGGCGGCACCGTCAGCGGCGTCGGGCCGCTGCCCGAGCCGGCGCCCTCGTCCCCCAGCAACCGCACGGTGGCATAAGCGGCGAGCGACAGCACGAGCGTGGAGGTGATCACGATCCACGCCGTCTGCAGCCCCTGGTGCCCGCGCACGGCGGGGCCTTCGAGCACGCCGCCGCGGGGCTGGCGGAACGCGAACACGGCATACAGCAGGTAGATCGTGACGAGCAGCAGCACCGGCGTGCCCATCGCCAGCAGCACGGTGTTGTCGGTCACGTGGCCGGTCGCCTGCTCGGAGCCGTGCCCCGGCGGCAGTTCCGGCCCGAGCACGAAGATCACGAGCGGCAGCGCGATCAGCGTGGCCACGATCCAGATCGTCAGGAAGCGGCGCAGGTGGTTGGGTTCGCCGACCGGCGGCGCTCCGGCGGAGGCGCCGCTAGACGACATCGATGAAGCCGTCCATGTAGCCCATCGTCTGCATCGGGCCGCCGAAGCCGAAGTACGTGCCGGCGGCGCAGGGCACGAAGCACTGCCACCGATAGCGACCCTTCTTGCCGGTGCGGAATGTGAATTCGATCGTGCGGTGGGCCATCGTCGCCGGGTCGCACGGGCCGAATTCGCACTGGTTCTTGGCTTCTTCGGGCACGCCCGGGAGCGGCACGAACACGCCGAGCTGAGGCACCACGAACGTATGTGAGGCTTCTTCGGGATCGATGTGGTTGATCGCCTTGCCGTCGACGTTCATCGTTGCCCCGACCGTGCCCTGGACCTGCGAGAGAAACGCGTTGCGAAGGCCCGAGTCGCCGTCGAACTGGTACAGCGTGACGTGCACGAGCGAGTTGGCGGGCACTCTGTAGATCGTGCTGCGCAACCACCGCCCCTTCTGCTTGACCAGGTAGGAGACCCAATCGGGGCGGGCAGGGCTCTCCTGTGGCCCCACCGCGGCGTCGGTCTGCAGCGTCAGGTTCGTCGTCGGCGCCGCCGCGGTGGCCGTGCCGGCGGTCCCCGGGATAGTCGCCGGCAGCACCGTCGCCCAGCTCGACACGTAGAGCCCGATCAGCACGCCGAGCACCACGACTGCCGCGATGACGCCCGTCAGCTTTCGCCCCGTGACGCTCACTCCGTTGTCCCCGTGCCCATCGACCCCTCCCGGATCGTGTCTCCCAGACGCGTCGATCCTATATCCGCGAATGGCTCATTTGCAACTTTCGGGAAGGATTTTTTGGTTTCGGAGTCCGGGCCGTCCGGACGGGCGCGTCCGCCGGGTCGGGCGGTGCGGTCTGTGCCGGACGGGCGTTCGGCTCTTTAGGACGGGCGCCGTGCCGGGCGAGGCGCCGGGGCCGCCGCCGGCGAGAGCGCGGCGGATACGATCAGACGATGGCCTCCCTGAGCCCAGCGCAGCCGATGCGGGTGCCCGAACGTCCGACGCTCGAGGGCCTCGAGAGCAAGTGGAGTGCCGTCTGGGACAGAGACGGGACCTACTCGTTCGACCGCTCCGCCCCCCGGGAGCGCGTGTTCTCGATCGACACGCCACCGCCGACGGTCAGCGGGTCGCTTCACGTCGGGCACGTCTTCTCCTACACGCATACCGACGCCGTGGCGCGCTACCACCGCATGCAGGGCCGCGAGGTCTTCTATCCGATGGGCTGGGACGACAACGGGCTGCCGACCGAGCGGCGCGTGCAGAACCACTTTGGAGTGCGCTGCGACCCATCCGTTCCCTACGACCCGACATTCGAGCCCCCGGCCGAGCCCTCGGAGAAGGAGCCTGTCGCGATCTCGCGCCCGAACTTCGTCGAGCTGTGCCTGCGGCTGACGGAGAGCGACGAGCGGGCCTTCGAAGCGCTGTGGCGCACGCTGGGGCTGTCGGTCGACTGGACGTTGACCTACACGACGATCGGGCCGCGCGCCCAGCGCATCTCGCAGCGCTCGTTCCTCGGCCTGCTGGCGCGCGGCGCCGCCTACCAGCTCGAGGCGCCGACGCTGTGGGACGTCGACTTCCAGACAGCGGTGGCGCAGGCCGAGCTCGAGGACCGCGAGCGCCCGGGGGCGATGCACCAGGTGCGATTCTCCGCCAAGGGCGGCGGCGACGCGGTGATCGAGACCACGCGCCCGGAGCTGATCCCCGCCTGTGTGGCGCTGCTCGCGCACCCCGACGACGAGCGCCATGCCGCGCTCGTCGGCGGCGAGGCGCTGACGCCGCTGTTCGGCACGACGGTGCCCGTTCTCAGTCACCCGCTGGTCGAGCGCGACAAGGGAACGGGATTGGTGATGGTCTGCACGTTCGGCGATCTGACCGACGTGACCTGGTGGCGCGAGCTGAGTCTCCCGGTGCGCCCGGTGCTCGCCCCCGACGGGCGCCTCGCGGAGGTGCCGTGGGGCTCGCCGGGGTGGGAGTCGGCCGATCTCGAGCGGGCCCGCGCCAGCTACGGAGAGCTGTCCGGGCGCTCGATCAACCAGGCGCGCCGGCGAATCGTCGAGCTGCTGGAGGAGTCCGGGGATCTGCTCGGCGAGCCGCAGCCGGTCAACCGCGCCGTGAAGTTCTACGAGAAGGGCGACCGGCCGATCGAGATCATCACGAGCCGACAGTGGTTCATCCGCACGATCGAGCACAAGCAGGAGCTGATCGAGGCAGGGCGCAAGCTGCGCTGGCACCCGCCCTACATGCGGGCTCGCTACGAAGACTGGGTGAACGGGCTGACCGGCGACTGGTGCGTCAGCCGCCAGCGCTTCTTCGGGGTGCCGTTCCCGATCTGGTATCCGCTCGACGCCGAGGGCAACGCGATCTACGCGAACCCGATCGGCGCGGCCGCCGATGAGCTGCCGGTCGACCCATCGACGGACGTGCCCGACGGATACGCCCCCGAGCAGCGCGGGCAGCCGGGCGGCTTCACCGCCGACCCCGACGTCATGGACACGTGGGCGACCTCCTCGCTGACGCCGCAGATCGCCGGCCAGGCGGGGGAGGACCAGGCGCTGTTCGAGAAGGTCTTCCCGATGGACGTGCGCCCGCAGGCGCACGACATCATCCGCACCTGGCTGTTCACGACCGTGCTGCGCTCGCAGCTCGACGAGGGCGAGCTGCCCTGGGCCAACGCGGCGATCTCCGGCTGGGTCCTCGATCCGGACCGCAAGAAGATGTCGAAGTCCAAGGGCAACGTCGTGACGCCGATGCACCTGCTCGAGGAGCACGGCGCCGACGCCGTCCGCTACTGGGCCGCCAGCGGGCGTCCCGGCACGGACACGGCCTTCGACTCCAAGCAGATGAAGGTTGGCCGCAAGCTCGCCGTGAAGCTCCTGAACGCGTCGAAGTTCGCGCTCGCCGACCTGCCGCCGCAGGCGGAGGAGCTGGCGCATCCGCTCGACCGCGCGATGATCGGGCGGCTCGCGACGCTCGTCGCGGACGCCGAGGAGAGCTTCGAGGACTACGACTACGCGCGGGCGCTGCAGCGGACCGAGGAGGTCTTCTGGTGGTACTGCGACAACTACCTCGAGCTCGTAAAGGGCCGCCGCTACGATGCCGCGCCCGAGATCTACGGACCGGTCAGCCGTGCGCTGCGGATCTCGCTGTCCGTGTTCCAGCGGCTGCTCGCGCCGTTCCTCCCGTTCGTCAGCGAGGAGGTGTGGTCCTGGTGGCAGCAGGGGTCCGTCCATCGCGCCGCCTGGCCGCTCGCCGCCGAGCTGAGGGCCGCAGCGGTGGTGGGGGGGCAGAGCGAGCTCGAGGAGCTGGCGCTGGAGGTCACCGCCGAGGTGCTCGCGGAGGTGCGCAAGGCCAAGTCCCAGGCGCAGCGACCGATGCGTGCGCCTGTCGCGCGGTTGCTCGTGCGCGACACCCAGGAGCGCCTGCAGGCGCTGGCCCTCGGCGCCGGCGATCTGCGCCAGGCGGGCTCGATCGAGCGCCTGGAGACCGAGCATGCCGAGGAGCCGTCGGTCGAGGTCGAGCTCGGCGAGCAGGGCTGACCCGCCTGGCGCGATCGTTGCGGCACCGCTCGCTAGGGTGCGATACATGCTGAGGACGTTGATCGAGGAGCTGCCCGGGAAGCTCGGCGAGCAGGTGACGGTGCGCGGCTGGGTGAACGCGCTGCGCGACCAGAAGCGCGTGCAGTTCGTGATCGTGCGCGACGAGACGGGCATGGCTCAGGCGGTGCTGGGCAAGGACGAGCAGCCGAGCGAGCTGAACGAGGCGATCTCGGCGCTGACGGCAGAGTCGGCCGTCACCCTGACCGGCACGGTCGTCGGCGACGAGCGCGTCAAGCTCGGCGGGCTCGAGTTGAAGATCGACTCGCTGCTCGTCGACTCACTCGCGGAGCCGGAGCTGCCGATCGCAGAGGACTCCGCGCTGGACAAGCGCATGGACTGGCGCTACCTGGATCTGCGCCGCCCTGACCGGCGGCTGATCTTCGAGGTGCAGACGCGGATCGAGCAGGCGATGCGCGAGTTCTGGCGCGCCGAGGGCTTCATCGAGCTGCACTCGCCGAAGCTGATGGGCTCGGCGAGCGAGTCCGGCGCCGAGCTGTTCCACGTCGACTACTTCGACCGCGACGCCTACCTCGCGCAGTCGCCTCAGTTCTACAAGCAGATGGCGATGTCGGCCGGCTTCGGCAAGGTCTTCGAGATCGGGCCGGTGTTCAGAGCCAACCCGTCGTTCACCTCCCGTCACGACACCGAGTTCACGAGCGTCGACATGGAGCTGTCGTGGATCGACTCCCACGAGGATGTGATGGCCGTCGAGGAGCGCTGGTTGGCGCACGTCCTCGGGGCGGTCGCCGAGAGCCACGGCGAGGCGATCCGCGAGACGTTCGGCACCGAGGTGATCGTGCCGACGGTGCCGTTCCCGCGCGTGACACTCGCAGAGGCGAAGGAGATGCTGAGTGCGGCGGGACACGACGTCCCCGACGCCGGGCACGACCTCGACCCGCCGAGCGAGCGGGCACTGTCGGCGCTGATCGCCGAGCGCCACGGCCACGAGTTCTGCTTCGTCACCGACTATCCGGCGGCGGTGCGCGCCTTCTACCACATGCGCCACGAGGACGACCCGGCTCTGACGAAGAGCTTCGACCTGCTGTGGCGGGGCATCGAGCTGACGACCGGCGCGCAGCGCGAGCATCGCTACGAGCGGCTCGTGGCACAGGCCTCGGAACGCGGCGTCGAGGTCGACTCGATCCAGTACTACCTGGACTTCTTCCGCTACGGCGCGCCCCCGCACGGCGGCTTCGGCTTCGGGCTGACGCGCCTGCTGATGATGATGCTGGCGCAGGAGAACGTCCGCGAGGTCACGTTCCTGTACCGCGGGCCGCACCGCCTGACGCCCTGAGCGCCGGGCGGTGGCCCGGGTCCTGATCTCAACGCCGCTGCTCGAGGACAGCCTCACCGCGCTGGCCGGGCACGACCTGCTCGGCGGGGCGCCAGGATCGGACGCCGGCGCCGAGGCCCTGATCTGCCCGCCGATGGTGGCGGTGGGCGAGGACGAGCTCACGCGGATGTCACGGCTGCGGGTGATCGCTGTCGCCGGCGCGGGAACCGACGCGATCGACCTCGCCGCGGCAGCTGCACGAGGCATCGCCGTGCTGAGCGCCGGCGAGGCGCTGGTCGAGACGACCGCCGATCTCGCGTTCGGGCTGATCATCTCCGCGTCGCGGCTGACCGGCGAAGCCGAGGCCGGTCTGCGCGGCGGGGCCTGGCACGGTTGGGGCTTCGCCGACACGCTCGGTCGCGACGTCCACGGGGCGACCCTCGGACTCGTCGGCTACGGGAGGATCGGCCGGGCGGTCGCCCGCCGTGCCGCCGGGTTCGCGATGAACGTGCTCCATCACACACGCAACCCGACCGACGAGCGAGGCTGGCGAGCGAACCTCGACGCGATGCTCGCCGAGAGCGACATCGTCAGCCTGCACGTGCCGCTGACGGCGGCCACGCGCGGCCTGATCGACGCGCGGCGGATCGGGCTGATCGGGCCGCAGGGGGTGCTCGTCAACACGGCGCGCGGGGCGGTCCTCGACGAAGCTGCGCTGGCGCGGGCGCTCGAGCGCGGCGAGCTGCTCGCGGCAGGGCTCGACGTCTACGCCGATGAGCCGCATGTCGGACGGGAGCTGCTGGCGGCGCCGCGAGCCATCCTGCTGCCGCACATCGGCTCGGCGACCGACCGCACACGCCGCGCGATGCTGGCGCTGGCTGCCGAGCGCGTCGCCGCCTTCCTCGCGGCATCGGGGTGAGCGCTCGGCTCGGCGGGTAGAGGGGGTGCATGACGCCCGAGCGCTACGCGATCGTCGACCCGGACGAGGTCGAGAACCCCTATGAGGGCTCGGAGGTGCCTGGCGAGTTCCGCGCCCTCACCGAGCAGCTCGGCTGTGAGCAGCTCGCCGTAACCCTGCTCCGCGTCCCGCCGCACTCGGACTTCGAGCAGGGCACGGGCCACTTCCACGAGCAGATCGAGGAGCTCTACCTGCTCAGCCGCGGCACGCTGACGATGCGCTTCGGCGATGACGTCCGGACGGTGACGGCCCCGTCCGCCGTGCGGGTCGCCGCAGGGACGGCCCGGTCGCATCGCAACGAGAGCGACGAGCCCGTCGAGATGTGGGCCGTCTCACCTCAGCTCGGACGCCCCGACGCTACGAAGATCGACGACTTCTGGGAGGCCTCGGCCGACGCTGAGCAGCGACGCTGAGCAGTCGGTCGACGCCCCTCCTTGCGGGCAGTGCGCCGGCAGTCCGAGCAGCGGCGCAGCCGCTCCGCTGCACACCGCGCAGCGACTACCCGCACGGTTCGAAGCGCTTGCCGTTCAATGCCAGGTTGAAGCGGGCGCCGACGATTCCGAGGGCATTGTCGGCCGCGCAGAACTTGGCGTCTGTGAGCCGGTACTCGGCGTCGATCACGGGCTTGCCGGCGGCCAGGTAGGGCTCGAACTCGGCGCACTCGCCGTACTGGTTGCACTGCTCGGTCAGCGCGCCGTCGAAGTAGGGCTGCTGCTGGACGGACTGCTCGCCGTCGTTCTTCTGCAGCACGGCCAGTCCCAGCGCGTGTGACTGCTGCGCGACCCACTCGTCGAAGGCGAGCTGCGCGGCAGGCGTGATCGGGAAGCCGCTGCGGTTGGAGAACGCTTCGATGTTGTCCGGCTCGATCGCGTCGAAGCCCTTGTCGCGACACATCTGAAAGCGCGCCGTCATGATCGGCTCGAGCACCGACAGCCGGCGGATGTCGAGCCATCTCTCGCCGGGCCAGCCGTTGGACTTCCCCAGCACGGACTTCGGGAACTGCTTGTAGTCCGGCCGGAAGCTCTCGGCGGTGCCGACGTCGACGTAGCAGACGACACGTTTGGCCTGTGCGTGCAGCGCAGCGACTTCGGTGGCGCTCGTTTCGAAGCCGTCGACGTCGTACACGGCCGCCGGCACGGTGGTGTCGAGCCGGCCCTGCAGCTGCCAGTAGAACGTCGGCTTCGCCGGAGGCGTCCAGTACGCGCCGGCCGGCGCGGCCCAGAGCGCGAGCAGGGTCGCGAATGCGAGCACCGACCGCGTGGCGAGCGTCACGGACTTCACGGCCGCATCGTAAGGCGCCGCGCCGTCCGCACCCGTCTCTAACTTCAGATTCGTGCTGCTCAACGAGCTCACCGACGGCGCCGAGGTCGAGCAGGCGATGCTCGTCAAGGAGGCCGAGCTGCGCCGCCGTCGCGACGGCGGGGAGTACCTGCGGCTGATGCTCGGCGACCGCACGGGCGCGGTGCCCTGCATGGTCTGGGAGGAGCTCGAGGAGCTCGCCGCCCTGGCCCCGGCCGGCGCTGTGGTGACGGTGATGGGCCGCTACGTCGTGCACCCGCGCTTCGGCCCACAGATCAACCTTCGCGGACTCGCGCCGGCGGCGCCGGGCAGCTACGCCGAGGCTGACCTCAGCGACGGCCCGACGCGGTCCGTCGGCCAGATGGAAGCCGAGGTGAGGGAGCTGGTGGCGACGATCCAGCAGCCGCACCTGCGCGCACTGCTCGACCGCCTGCTCGGCGAGGGCTCCGACGGCTGGGCGCGCTACCGGGAGGCGCCTGCCGCCAAGCACTACCACCAGGCGTACCGCCACGGCCTGCTCGAGCACTGTCTCGGCGTCGCCCAGGCCGTCAGCGCGATCAGCGCGACATTCGGGGGGATCGACCGTGAGGTCGCCGTCACCGGTGCGCTGCTGCACGACATCGGCAAGCTGGAGGCCTACGCCGCCGAGGGCGGGCGGGATCAGGTCTTCGACCTCAGCGACGACGGGCGACTGCATGGCGAGATCGCGCTCGGCTACTACATGGTCCGCCGCACGATCGAGGAGATCGACGGCTTTCCCTCAGAGCTGGCGCAGGCGGTCGGTCACATCATCCTCTCCCACCACGGCTCGCTCGAGCACGGCAGCCCGGTCGTGCCGTGCACCCGCGAGGCGACGCTCGTGCACATGGTCGACAACCTCGGCGGCCGCCTCGGCAGCTTCGACCGTCTCGAGAAGGAGCTGGCGCCCGGTAGGCGCTGGTCCTCGTTCGACCGGGCGATCGGCTCCGGCGCGTTCTTCCTGGAGCGCCCTCCCGGCGCGGCTGAGCCGGCACAGGCTCCCGCGATCGAGCGCGAAGCAGCCTGAAACGCCGCAAATAGCGGGGGGAGGCAGTGCGCTCGCCGCTCGCCTCTCGCCCCCGGCTTCTATCTTTGGGGGCCGATGGCAAAGGACACCGAGAAGCTGATCCGCCAGCTCTCGCTGATCTCCTACCTGATGGCCGAGCGCCGGCCCGTCACGGCACTGGAGATCCGGCGAGACGTCGAGGGCTACAGCGGCATGAACGAGGACGCCTTCGCACGGCGCTTCTATGCCGATCGCTCCGAGCTCGAGTCGCTGCGGATCCAGCTGACAGTCGAGCGTCCCGCCGACGGGGCGGCCGAGCAGGAGAACTACTCGCTGCGCCCGGAGAACTTCCATCTGCCGCCGATCGCCTTCACCGACAAGGAGCTGGCGGCGCTGCAGACGGCGCTGAGCCTGCTCGACGGCGAATTCGCCTATGCCGAGCCGCTGCGCCTGGCTCTGCAGCAGATCACCTGGGGGCGCCCGAGCCCTTTGCGAGCACCCGAGCAGCGCTCGGTCGCGCTCGGGATCACGGCGTCCGCCGGCGGCCACGACCTGTCGGCCCGCCTGGCGAAGGTCGAGACGGCGATCTTTCGCAACAAGACGATCGTCTTCGAGTACTACACAATGGGCCGCGACGAGGTCTCGACACGCAAGGTCGACCCCTACCACCTGCTGTTCCAGGGCGGGCAGTTCTACCTGCTCGGCAACTCGCACGAGCGCAAGGCGATCCGCGTCTTCCGCCTGTCGCGGATGCGCGGCAAGGTCTCCTACGCCACCAAGGCAGAGCACGACTTCCACCGGCCCGAGGACTTCGACCCGCGCGCCTACGCCAACCGTGCCGACTGGCAGCTCGGCGAGGAGCAGGGCGTCGCGCGCATCCTCGTCTCCGAGCGGATCGCCTGGCAGATCGAAAGGCACTTCGGGCGCTACGGGCAGGTCATAGACCCGGCCGAGCTCGACGAGGACGACGCGATCGACCCAGGCACGCCCGTCGAGATGGGCGACCGCCTGTTCCTGACGAGCTACTCGAGCCCACGCAGCCTCGTCTCGTGGGTTCTCGGACTCGGGGTGAACGCGCGCCTGCTGGGGCCTCCAGAGCTCTCGGCCGAGCTGTGCCGCCGGCTCGAGCTGCTGCGGGAGCGCCACGAGGAGGAGCCTCCCCCGGCGCGCCGTCGCCGCGCGCGTCCCGAGTCGGCCGAGGACTCTCCGAGACGCTCCTCGCGCAAGGGCGCCGACGGCGAGGACGGTCGTGCCGACACGGCGATCCGCCCTGAGCGCTTTGCCCGCCTCGTGACGCTCGCGACGATCCTGATCGATGCGGGCCGTCGTGGCGAGCGCGTCGTGATCGCCGAGATCTGCGAGCGCCTGCAGATCAGCGACGAGGAGCTGCGCGAGGACGTCAACGTGCTGAACGTCGTGAACTTCGGTGGCGGCTCCTACGTCCTGTATGCCGAGTTCAAGGAGGAGACCGGCGAGATCGAAGTCGACCCGGAGCCCTACAGCGACAACTTCGACCGCCCCGCCCGGCTGCTGCCCGTCGAGGCCAAGGCGCTGGTGGCCGCGATCGACCTGATCGGCGAGCACATCCCCGAGGGCTCGCTTGCGTCGGCCCGCGAGAAGATCGTCGCGGCGCTCGGCGAGGACCCGATGGAGCAGGGCCTGCAGGTGGCCCCGCCGGCGGGAGACGACTCGGACGTGGCTCGCACGATCTCCAAGGCGATCACCGGCCGCCTGCTGATCGAACTCGAGTACTTCAAGGAGAACGAGGACGAGATCTCGGTGCGCAAGGTCGAGCCTTACGCACTGACGAACGGCCGCGAGGGCTGGTACGTCGCGAGCTTCGACCCCGACCGCGACGGCGTGCGCCATTTTCGCCTGGACCGCATCAAGAGCGCACGAGTCAGCGACGAGCGCTTCCAGCCCCGCCCCGAGGTCGACCCGGCCGCCGAGGTCGACGGCTGGCTGCGGACCGGCGAGGTGGAGGCTTCTCGCAGCGCCCGCGTCTGGGTCGGACCCGAGCGCGCACGCTGGGCGCGCGAGGCGCGCCGGGTGGTCGAGGAACGCACCGACGGCTCGGTCATCGTCGAGCTGAGCTTCGCCGGCGTCGACTGGCTGGTCCGCGAGATCCTGAGAGAAGCCGGCGACGCAGCCGTGCTGGAGCCCGAGGACGCACGTGAGGCGGTTCTCGCCGCGGCAGTCCGGCTGCACGAGCCCACCGCCTGGCCCGCGGGCGTCCAGGTCTAGGCGCCCTCAGCCCTGCGCGGAAGGTGGCCGAGGGCGGTCTCCCCGTCATGCGCGGCGCTCGGTCGCACGACCGCCGCGAGCAGATGCCGCGCCTGGCTTCGCCGGCCCGAGAAGGTCAGGTCGGAGAGCTCGCCGGCCGGGCCGAGGGCAGCGGCCCAGGCGCGCCAGTCGCCGGTGACCGTCGCGGTGATCTCAGGAGCGATCCGCGCGTCGTCCCCGCCGATCCACATCCGCACGTCACCATCGACGATCTCCGCGATGTGCCGGCGCCGGCCGCCGCGCTCGTCGAGGATCAGCTCGACGGCTCCGTCGGGTGCCTTCAGCGGCCCGTCCAGCAGAGCGGGGAGCGCTCGCAGCAGGGCGCCGGGGTCGAGGATCTCGCCCTCCCTGGGCTCAGACCACGACCAGCGAAGGCCCCACGTGCTGAGCGCCGCGCCGATTGGCAGAAGCTCCCGCCCGGCCTGCGTCAGCGTGAATTCGACCCGCGGGGGCATCTCGCGGAAGCGCTCGCGGGTCACGAGCCCCGATTCCCGCATCCTCTGCAGATACCTGTCAAGGACGCTGGCGCTGACCCCGGAGAGCCGTTCGCGCAGCACCGAGAGCCTGGTCTGACCACCGGCCAGCTCCGCGAGGATCGCGAGCGTCCAGTTGTCGCCCACGACCGACAGGCTCCGGCCGAGCGGTGTCCACTGGCGGTGCGAGGGCAGCGGCCTGACGCTCTGCGCGCGCCGCTCGTTCCTCCGACGCTCGACCGGTCTATCCACGACGAACAGGGTAGTTCCAGATGTTCGACTTTCAAGGATTCTGCACGGATTGTCTCCAACACTCATAGATGCGCTCTGCCGCGGCGCGATGGGAGGGCCGCGTCACATCCCGCGCCGGTGATAATGCTTCGCGGGGAACGCCGGCGAAAGGACCGCGAGTGAGCAGACGCGAGCAGATCAGGATGAGCGAGGAGGAAGCGGCGGCGTTCCTGGCCGGGGAGCGGACCGTCACGTGCGCGACGCTCGGACCGAGAGGCTGGCCGCACCTGATGCCGCTCTGGTACGTGCTGCGCGCGAGCGGCCCCGCCGATCCCGCGCCGCGCCTGTGGGCGTGGACCTACGGCGTCTCACAGAAGGTCCGCAACCTCGAGCGCGAGCCGCGCGCGACGCTGCAGGTCGAGGCGGGCGAGAGCTACGAGGAGCTGCGAGGAGTGATGCTCGAGTGCGACGTCCTCATCCACGGCGAGCTGGACGTCGTCAGGGCGGTGGGGCGTGAGATCTTCGCTCGCTACGCGGCGCCGCGCGGTGCGCCGCCGGTCACGAGCCTCCCGCCGGAGGTCAGCGAGATGGTGGAGCGTCAGGCGTCCAAGCGCGTCGCGCTCGAGTTCGTCGAGCGACGCCGCGCGACGTGGGACCACCGCAAGCTCGCCGGCGTCTACTGAGCCGCGGCAGGCACCTCGCGGGCCATCGGCCTCAGGGCAGGGAGACGACCTTCCACTTGCCGCCTTCCTTGACGAACGACACCGTCTGCAGGCGTTTCTTGCCCTTGTAGACGCTCTTGACGATCGCGGTCGCCTTTTCGCCGTTGACCTTGACCGATTCGACCTTCAGTTCGGTGCTGTCGATCTCGCCGATCTGGGCCTTGATCGTCGTTTCGCAGCCTTTCGTCCCGCCGAGGCTCCTCACGACGGCGGCGGCCAGGTCGTTCGCGCAGACCTTCTTCTGTTCGCCCGCGGTGATGTCCGCCTGCAGGTTCGCGATCGTCTGCGCGACGTTGTGTTCGGCGCCCTTGAAGCCCGCCGTCGAGGTCGTCGTGCCGCACGCCGTCACGGCGAGCGGGCACATCGACAGGCAGGTCAGGGCGAGCAGGCGGCGCACGGCCGCAAGGCTATTTGTTACTTGCGCTCGTCGTCGCGCCGGTAGCCGAGGCGCGCCGAGATCCTGTCGGCGGTCGAGACGAGGTGCGGGCCGAGCGCGTCGATGAGCTCCCCCAGCGCGATCATCGAGCTGTGCGCCGCCAGGTTGACGGCGGCGACGACGTCACGCCCCTCGTTTCGGACCGGCGCTGCGATCGCGTACAGGCCCGCCGCGAGCTCTTCGTCGTCGACGGCGAAGCCGGCGTCGCGGACCTTCTCGAGCTCCGCTCGCAGCCCCTTCTTGGAGCTGATCGTGTGCGGCCCGCGTTTGCTCGGCTTGATCTCGCCAAGCACATCGCGCTGCTGGCTGTCGGGCAGGTAGGCGAGCAGCAGCTTGCCCATCGCCGTGCAGTAGGCCGGCACCCGCGAGCCCGGCTGCAGGCCGAGGTCGATCTGGCTCTGCCCGCGCCGGAAGCTGCGTGCCCGGTCGACGTAGAGGACCTCGCTGCCGTCGAGCACGCCGAGGCTGGTCGTGTACGAGGTGCGCTGGCGCAGCTCCTCCAGATACGGGCGCGCGTGCTCGCGCAAACCAGTCGAGTTGAGCGCCGACATGCCGAGGTCGGTGACCCGCAGCCCGAGGCGGTACTTTCGCGAGGCGCCCTGCTCGAGGTAGCCGAGCGCGACCAGCGTGATCACGTAACGGTGCGTCGTCGAGCGGCTCATGCCCAGCTCGTCGGCGATGTCGGCGATGCCCAGCACCGGGCGGGCCGGCGTGAAGCAGCCGAGGATCGCCAAGCCGCGCTCGAGCGACTGCGAGTAGCGCGGTTCGCGCAGGCTCGGGATCGACCATGCTGGCTCCTGGTCGCTCGACTTGGTCGCGGCTTTGGTTCTCGGCATCTAGGGACCCTCCACTGTTGACGTGCACAGACCCTACGTCTCGGGCGGGGTCGGGACAACGATCATAGTTGGAAATATCGGCTGATCGGGTTAAAGAGGCTCGAGATTCAAGTTCTCGATCCGGCCCGATGAGGCGAACCGCCTGATCGGGCCGCCCCCGGCCCTACCGCTAGGGTGTCGGCGACGATGCAGCCGCTGAAGGGTCTGATCCTCTCGGGGGGCAAGGGCACACGCCTCCGTCCGATTACCCACACGAGCGCCAAGCAGCTGGTCCCGGTCGCCAACAAGCCCGTGCTGTTCTACGGCATCGAGGCGATGGCCGAGGCCGGGATCGAGGAGGTCGGGATCATCATCGCGCCGGAGACCGGCGGCGAGATCGAAGCGGCCGCCGGCGACGGCTCGCGGTTCGGCCTGCGGATCACCTACGTCGTGCAGGACGAGCCGCTCGGCCTGGCGCATGCGGTGCTGACGGCCGAGGCGTTCCTCGATTCGAGCCCATTCGTCATGTACCTCGGCGACAACCTCCTGCAGGGGGGCATCTCGGAGCTGGTCGCGGCGTTCCGTGAGCACGAACCGGACGCGCTGATCCTGCTCACGCCCGTGCCCGATCCCGAGAACTACGGCGTCGCGGAGCTCGAGCAGGCTGCCACGGGGCAGACGGGCCGCGTGCGCAGGCTGATCGAGAAGCCAACCGAGCCGGCGACCGACCTGGCGCTCGTCGGCGTCTACATGTTCACGGCCGGGGTACACGACGCGGCTCGTGCGATCGCCCCGTCGGCGCGGGGAGAGCTGGAGATCACCGACGCGATCCAGCACCTCGTCGACAGCGGGCTGCGCGTCGAGCCGCACATCGTGCGGGGCTGGTGGAAGGACACGGGCCGCCTCGAGGACATGCTCGAGGCCAATCGGTTGATCCTCGACAACCTGGTCGAACGCATCGACGGCGAGCTGATCGACTCGCAGGTCGACGGGCGGGTCGTGATCGAGGCGGGAGCTCGGCTGGAGCGCACACGCGTCCGCGGACCGGCGGTGATCGGCGCCGGTGCCGTGTTGAAGGACTGCTACATCGGCCCGTACACAGCGATCGGCGATGGCTGCACGATCATCGCTGCCGAGGTCGAGCACTCGATCCTGCTGGCCGGCTGCGAGGTCTGCGACCTCGACGGGCGCATGGAGTCCTCGCTGCTCGGCCGCAACGTGACGGTGCGGCGCGGTGAGCGCCAACCGCGCGCGTACCGCTTCATGGTGGGGGACAACTCCGACATCTCGATCCTTTGAGGCTGCTCCTCACAGGCGCGGCGGGGATGCTCGGTCACGACGTCCAGCGGGCAGGCGCCCGCGCCGGGCACGAGATCGTGCCGGTCGACCTCCCCGAGCTGGACATCACCGACGCGGCGGCCGTCGCGGCGCTGCTCGAACGGCTGCGCGAGCAGGGGCCGCTCGACGGGATCGTCAACTGCGCCGCCTGGGCCGACGTCGACGGGGCCGAGAGCAATGCCGAGGCGGCCCGCGCCGTTAACGCCGAGGGCGCCGGCGTGCTGGCCCGCGCGGCGGCCGCCGACGGGCTGGCGCTGCTGCACTTCTCGACCGACTACGTCTTCGACGGAACGGCCCCGCGCGCCGCCGACGGCGCCCCGCGGCCCTATCTGGAGTCCGACGCCACGAACCCGCGCTCGATGTACGGAAAGACGAAGCTCGAAGGTGAGCGGCAGGTGCTCGCAGCCTCGCGGTCACACACCGTCGTTCGCACAGCGTGGCTCTACGGTCTCGGTGGCCCCAACTTCGCGGCGACGATGCTGCGGCTGGCCGAGGAGGGCGAGGTCGTGCGGGTCGTCACCGACCAGATCGGCTCGCCCACCTGGTCCGGGCACCTCGCGCCGGCGATCCTCGGCCTGCTCGAGCGGGGCGTGACCGGACTCGTGCACCTGACGGGCGGCGGCCATGTCTCCTGGCACGGCTTTGCCGAGGAGATCTTCCGCCAGGCCGAGGTCGACTGCCGGGTCGAGCCGACGACCAGCGAGCACTCCGTTCGCCCGGCGCAGCGTCCAGCGTGGTCGGCGCTCGAGTCCGAGCGCGACGACGTGCTGGCGCTCCCGCCGTGGCAGGACGGGCTGGCGGGCTACCTCGCGGCGCGGGCTGGGATGATCAGGCGATGAGGCTGCTCGTCTGCGGCGGCGCAGGGTTCATCGGCTCGACGTTCGTGCGCCAGCGCGTCCGCGAGCACGGCGACGAGGTCACGGTGCTCGACAAGCTGACGTATGCCGGGCGCGAGGAGAACCTTTCCGAGCTCGCCGGCGACGAGCGCCTGCGGTTCCTGAAGGGGGCGATCGAGGATCCGCGAGCAGTCGCCGAAGCGATCGAGCTGGGCGCCCCCGAGGCGATCGTCAACTTTGCGGCCGAGACGCACGTCGACCGTTCGATCGCCGCGCCCGACGCGTTCGTCAGGACACACGCGCTCGGCACCTACGTGCTGCTCGAGGCCGCGCGCGAGCGCGCGCTGCGCTACGTGCAGGTGTCCACCGACGAGGTCTACGGTTCGATCGAGGTCGGGACGTTCACCGAGGACAGCCCGCTGGCGCCGTCCTCGCCGTACTCGGCGACGAAGGCCGCAGCCGACCTGCTGGCGCAGAGCTACTTTCACACCTACGGCCTTCCCGTCACGATCATCCGGGGCTCGAACAACTACGGCCCCTACCAATACCCGGAGAAGCTGATCCCGCTGATGGTCCTCAACGCCATGCACGGCGATCCCCTGCCCGTCTACGGCGACGGCATGCAGGTCCGCAACTGGATCCACGCGAGTGACTTCTCGCGGGCGATCGGGCACGTGCTCGAACACGGAGAGCCGGGGGAGGTGTACAACGCGGGCGGCCCCGACGAGGAGGCCAACATCACCGTCGTGCGGCGGATCATCGAGCTGACCGGCGCCAGCGAGTCCCAGATGGAGCACGTCGCCGATCGGCCTGGGCATGACCGGCGGTACTCGCTTTCCTCGGAGAAGGTCCGCGCGCTCGGGTGGGAGCCGAGGTGTCGCTTTGAGGAGGGGCTTGCCGACACCGTCGCCTGGTACCGGGACAACCCATCGTGGTGGCAGCCGATCCGCTCGGGGGAGTACCGGGAGTACTACGCCCGCCAGTACGGGCAAGCGCTGGGGCAGGCCCCTTAATCGGGCAGGCCCGGGCCCGCGCCCACAGAACTCGCGCAGTGTCTCCAATTACCGCTGCGATCGTCGACTATCCGATTACTGGCCGTTAGCGGCGAAGACGCACGACACGTCGGACACCGCAGCGGAACATGGCCTCCGCCGTTCTCGCGCCTTGGTTGACCGAGCCGCCGGAGTCACGCGAGGGTACGGCGCGGACGCTGCGTCTGGCTGCGCAGAGCAGCGTGAGGCGCGTCCACAAACCCTAGTCCGATCACCCAGTCGTCGGGTACGAGAGAGGGCCGACGAGAAAGGTTCTAGACACAATGCGCACACTCAAATTGATGGTGTCGACAGTGCTCGCGGCGTTTGCCGTGGGTGCTGTGGTGGCAAAT
Source organism: Solirubrobacterales bacterium (assembly GCA_025963965.1). Lineage (GTDB taxonomy): Bacteria > Actinomycetota > Thermoleophilia > Solirubrobacterales > Solirubrobacteraceae > Palsa-744. Next base: position 9,761 of record JAOPZS010000125.1, on the reverse strand, counting down.
GCGGCAAGTGCCTTCAGTTTTCGGTGGCACGTAGAAGGCCTGGAAGCGTCCGGGCAGAACGTCGAAGGCACCGGCGGCACGTTCAAACTCGAAAACGCCACGGTCGGCTTCGCGGTCACGTGTACCAACGTCAGCGGAACGGGAAAAGTGGAAGCGCTCGGGGCGGACAGCTCCAACGCGCTCTCGTTCACAGGCTGTACAACCAATGAACCGGCAGCCAACAAATGCGTCGTCCACTCACCCGGTAAAGCCAACGGTACGGTCGAAACCGAAGGCGCGCTGACGACAAAACTCCTCGAACGTGAAACATCGTCCAAAGCCAAAGTGCTTGCAGACGAATACAAACCGAACGCGACCACGAAAAAATTCGCAGTGCTCGAAGTCGAAACCGAAGCCGGTGGACTTTGCGCAAAAGTCGGGAAAGTCAACGCGGTCACGGGGACGGTGGCAGCGGAAGTCAAAAACGTCGGAAATGAAGTTGAAGGCGTCTTTCCGAACCCTGAACTCAAAGGCAACACCCTGGTCGCGTTCGGCTCTGCGGCCAAACTGACCGGTACCGCAAGAACGAAACTCAAAGCGGGAGAAGGCACGACGCTGGCCGCGGTCTAGCAGCGAGAGCGTCGTAGCAAAGCGACGATGAGCCGGGGGCCGAGCCCCGGCTCATCGGCGTCGGCGTCGATGCTTCCGAGCCGCACGTAAGGCAACGCACTCGCGCGGTTGTCGCGCCCTCTCGTCTCTGAATGAGAAACACGCCTTGCCGGCTGGCTGGCCGGTTCCTATGGTCCATCGCGTGTTCACCGAGGAGAGGAGGCGGCGCCACGCGGCCCGCCGATGCGCCCTGCTTGGGCTTGGGCTTTTCACGGCATGGGTGTTAGGGGCGACGCTGCAGGCGTCCGTCTCCATGGCCGCGGAATGCCCGAACGAAGCCGTCCGTCTTCAGCAGGAAGTCGCGATCCCCGACTGCCGTGCTTACGAGATGGTCTCGCCTCCCTTCAAAGAGGGCAACTTCATCAAGCAGCTCGGCGGCGTCGCAGATGACGGGGAACGGCTGGTCGTCGCCAGCCCGGGTGCCTTCGCGAACACGGAAAGTGACCCGGGGAACGTCCTCGAGGGGGCCGTCTACGCGCTTCACAGGACGCCGGCGGGCTGGGCCACAACACCGCTCGATCCGAGCCCGGCGCTTTATCCGGCCCTGCGGTTCGAGGGACCCAGCGCCGATCTCACGGCCGGACTCTGGGCGCTGCGCAGACCGGATCAGTCGGCCGCCGAAGGTGACCTCTATGTACGCGAACCCGACAGCTCGTTCGCTCGCATCGGGCCAGCGGTCGGTGCGGCCCGCGGCGGCGGAGAACCCGCCGGCCCGAGCGTCGAAATCCTCAGCTCGGTCTTCGTCGCCTACAGCGGCGCCTCCGGTGACCTCTCGCATGTCCTGCTGACGTACAGCCCGGGCGTCGAAAACGAAGGGTCGAACAGTGAACGGCTGCTCTGGCCGGGAGACGAGGGCTTGGGCTTCACAGAGTCACTCTACGAGTACCGCGGGCGAAACCAGACGCGGCCGGGACTTGTCGGGGTGGGCGAAGACGGCAAGCAGATCTCGGTTTGCGGCACCGTACTCGGCGGGCCGGGACAGGACATGTACAACGCGGTGTCACGGGACGGTGGGACTGTCTACTTCACGGCTCTGCATGAAACGCTCAACAGCGTGCCCTGCGCCCCGGCAGGGAGCCCGAAGGGACCGGAAGCAAACGAACTGTACGCACGCCTGGCCGATGGCGAGACGCTGCCCATCTCGGAGCCCGATGCGAACGCATGCGCCCTGTGCCAGACAGCGACGTCGACCCCGTCGACCGCGCTTGCTCCCGCCGAGTTTCAAGGCGCATCCGAAAACGGGCGACAGGTGTTCTTCACGACGACGCAGGAACTGCTTCCGGGCCACGTGGGCAACAACCTCTACGAGTACAACCTCTCGGGGAAACGTGCCGAACGGGTGACGCCTCTCGCGACCGGAGCGCAAGCGCCCGAAGTGCGCGGTGTCGTGCGGGTGTCAGAGGACGGGACGCATGTCTACTTCGTCGCAGGCGCCGTGCTCACGGGGGCCAACGCCGAAGGCCAAACGCCGGAAGCGGCGGGCGACAACCTCTACATGTACGAGCGCGACGCCGCGAACCCGGCCGGCAAGCTGAGGTTCGTCGCAGCGCTGGGGCCCGAAGATGAAGAAATCTGGAGGGAACTGGACAGCCGCCCGGCCCAGGCCACGCCAAACGGAGCGATGTTGGCGTTCGACAGTCGCGGCGGCGTGGACCTGTACGACGCCGCGACCGAAGAGCTCAAGAAGATCTCGCCCGAAGGCGGGGGAGAACTGCCGCGCCAGGCTTTCACAAACGGGCAGCCGACCAGCCACACCACCGAACGCGCGCTGTCGGACGATGGGCGATACGTCGTCTTCGAATCGGAAGGGGAGATAGAGGAGTACGACACCGCTCTTACCGGGCCTCACAAAGCGATGCCGCTGGGCGTGGGCAACCTCTACGGAATCGACGGCGCGGGCAGGAACGTGTTCTTCAGGTCAGCCGAGCAACTCACCCGCAGTGACACGAACACCGAATTCGACATCTACGACGCCCGTATCGGCGGCGGCTCGTTGGCGCTGGACGAACCGGGGCCCTGTGCGCTCCCCACCGGTTGCTCGGGAACCCCCAGCGCGTCACCGCGGTTCGGCACGCCCGCCAGCATCGTTGCTACGCCGGGCGACAACCTCACGCCGCTCCCACCGGCGAACGCGACCGGCAAGAAGCCGGCGGCATCGAGTCCTCTCGGGCGGGCGCTGGCGAAGTGCCGAAAGCTCCACCCCGGCAATCGTAGGAGGAAATGCGAGCGGAGCGCACGTGCGCGGTTCAAGCCGAAGGGAAAGGCAAAACACGATGCGCACCACCGCTGAGCCCGGATCGATCACGTCACATCGATCGGCCGCCCCGTCGCGATCCCACCGTCTCGCGCGACGTGCGTGCGTGATCGGCGGGATGTTCCTGGCGCTCGTATGCGCCGGACGTGTTCAGCCGGCAGACGCCGCCGCGCCCAGCGTGGCGTGGAAGGCCAGCGTCCTCGCCGATCCGTACCCGTTTTCCTACTCGGAGCCGTGCCGTGGAGAAGCGTGCGACCGCTATCAACTCCTGGTCCGCAACGTCGGCGAGGAAACCAGCTCCGGCAACATCACCATGACGGACCTGCTCCCCGTCGGGGTAAGCGCCAAATCGATCACATCGAAGGAAGGCGAAAACCTCGGAGAATGGCTTTGCGGCGAAGAAACCGTCGCGACCGGGGGCGGACCCCGGACGCTCATCACCTGCACCTACAGCGAACCGGTTCATCGGCTGCAATACGCGGCACCGTTGCTGATCGCGCTCTCGATGCCCGCGAGTGGCCCGGCGCTCGCCGAAAGCACTGTCACTGTCCAAGGCGGGGGCGCCGCGTCAACGGAGACCACCCAGGACGCCACCCCCGTCACCGTCGGAACGTCGCCCAGCTTCGACTTCAGCGGCTTCGCGTTTTCCCCGCTTGCGAGCACCGGCGCGCTGGAAACCCAGGCCGGCGGGCACCCGTCGGAGCTCACGGTCCAGATGGGATTCACGAACACGTTCAGCACTCAGGAACTCGAGGAAACGGTGGTAGCACGGGTGTCCCCGGACAGGGTCGTGGAAAACGCACGCGATCTCGTCGTCGAACTTCCCCTCGGACTCGTCGGGAATCCGCAGGCGACCCCGCGCTGCCCGGAACGGCTGCTGAGCAGAACCAGCTGCCCAGTCGCCAGCCGCGTCGGCAACATCGCGGTCCAGCTGGAAGGAAATACGTATCTCTCAGAACAGTTCGGCGGAAAAGAAGGCGAAGCGGCGTCGGCGATCTACAACGTGGAACCCGAAGCCGGCTTCCCCGCAGAGTTCGCCTTCACGGTGGCCAATCACGTGATCTACATGTACGCCAGCGTCGTCAACACTGCGAGCGGCTACAGGCTGCGCGTTGCGATCCCCGGCATCTACACGGCTCTTGGCGTCACAGGGGCCACGGTGAGCTTCTTCGGCGATCCGAAGGCGGTCAACGAAGGGGAACCCGGAGCGGCATTTCTCACGAATCCGGCCGAGTGCAGTGCGGCGCCTCTCCAGTCGCGCGCGGAAACGGACTCATGGGAAGCGCCGTCGAAGTGGATCGCGCGCAGTACGGTCGTCTATCCGGCGATCACCGGCTGCGAAAGGCTCTCCTTCGATCCGAGTCTTTCGGTCTCTCCAGTAGGCAGCGGCGGATCCGCCGACGCGCCCTCCGGATTCGTCTTCGACCTCGTCTTCCCGCAACACCTGGCGAGCACCGAACTGCCTGAGCCTCCGCTTCGAGGCGCGACCATCAAGCTGCCGGCGGGCGTGGCGATCGCGCCTCCTGCGGCCGTGGGGTTGACCGGGTGTCCGAGCACGGGGCCGGGAGGCTTCAACCAGTCACAGAGCCGCTCGATGCACGAACCAGGCCTCGGCGAAGCGATCGGACCCGATGGCCTCCCGAGCATGACTCCCGGTCGGTGTCCCGGAAGCTCGCAGGTGGGAACGGTCGAAGTCTTCACGCCACTGCTCCCCGATGGGCCAGGTGAAGCCGCGCCGCTGTCCGGAGCGCTCTACTTGACCCAGCCGCGCTGCGGCGGTAGCGGCCAGCCTCCCTGCACCGAAGCGAGCGCCGTCAACGGCGAACTCTACGGCGTCTATCTCGAAGCGGTCTCACGGCGGTTCGGTGTCGTCGTGAAGCTCGAAGGCGAAGTGCACGCCGATCCCGCGACCGGACAGATCACCGTCACGTTCGCAGACAACCCGCAGTTCCCCGTCAGCCACGTCAGGGTTCGGCTGCGCGAAGGGCCGAAAGCACCGCTCGCCACGCCCGAAACCTGCGGTGCCTTCACCACCCTCGGCAACCTCACGTCGTGGTCAGCCCCCGGGGTTCCGCCGGCCCAGCCCGATAGCACCTTCGCGATCACGCAAACAGCCTTCGGCGCGCCGTGCCCGCCCATCAACCCGTTCGCATTGTCGCTGAACGCCGGCACACAGTCCTCGGCCGCCGGGTCTCAGTCCTCCTTCGCCTTCACCCTCGGCCGAAGCGACGCCGAACAGACCGTCTCCACGATCTCGACGACAACGCCACGGGGCCTGCTCGGTGACGTGGCAGCCGTCAAGCAATGCGCGGCGGGGCCGGCCGACGCCGGCTCCTGCACCCGGGAGAGCGAAATCGGGCACGTGACGGTCGCGGCGGGCGCCGGGAGCGAACCGCTCGTGCTGGGGGGCCGCGCCTACCTGACCGGCCCCTACAAGGGCGCACCGTTCGGCCTGTCGATCGTCGTGCCGGCGGTGGCGGGACCATTCAACCTTGGCAACGTGGTCGTTCGTGCGGCGATCCAGATCGATCCGATAACCGCGGCGATCACGGTAGTGAGTGATCCACTGCCGCAGCTGCGAGATGGCGTGCCGGTCCGATTGAAAGAGGTACACCTCGACGTCGATCGGCCCGGCTTCATTCAAACGCCCACGAACTGCAGCCCGACATCGGTCGCCGTCAGGGCGACGAGCCCCGGCGGTGCCGTAGCCCATCTCTCGAGCCCCTTCGCCGTCACGGGATGCAAAGCGCTGCACTTCGCTCCCAAGCTGACGGCTACGGTCAGCAGGCGCGCCAGTCGCCCGAATGGCGTGGCCTTCGAAGTCGCGGTGACCGCTTCGCCTGGCCAGGCGAACATCGAAAAAGTCAAGGTGGACCTACCCCGCCAGCTTCCGTCGCGGCTCTCGACGCTCCAAAAGGCCTGCACGGAGGCGGTCTTCGACTCCAACCCAGCTTCATGCCCCTCCGCGTCGGTGGTGGGTCACGCCCGCGCGCAGACACCGATCCTGAGCGCGATCTTGGAAGGCCCCGCGATTCTCGTCTCGCACGGCGGCGCAGCATTCCCCGATCTCGTGATCGTGCTGCAGGGAGAAGGGGTCAAGATCGTCTTGCGAGGCGCCACCCAGATCACGAAAGGCGTGACGAGCAGTACGTTCAGGACCCTGCCCGATGCACCGGTCTCGAGTTTCATGCTGACGCTCCCGTCGGGTCCATTCTCGGCCCTCGGCGCCTTCATCCCCAGTCGGCTGAGCGGCGACCTGTGTGGGCAGAAGCTCCTGATGCCGACGGCGATCACCGGGCAGAACGGAGCCACGGTGCGCCAAACGACGAACATCGCGGTACCCGGCTGCAAGCGGCCGGCGAAGCCTTCTCATCGACACAGAGCCCGTCACCAAAAGGTCCGGCAACGTAAAGCCCGGCATCGCTGAGAGCGGGCGCCCGCGGGTCGGAAACATGCCTTGCGACCACACTGGGGCCTTATTAGCGTTGTGGTGACGCACAAGTACCGGCTAGAGAAAGTGGGAGCAAATGGTGAAGCGCTACACGAGATCGCGGGCGTCGGTCCTGCTTTGTCTGTGCAGCCTGGCGGTCGCGCTCGGCGTGGCCTCGCCGGCACTGGCGACGCCGAAAGGCGAATTCGCGATCTTCTCGGACTGTCCGCTGAGTAACAGTGAAATCACGGCGTGTCTCCTCGCGAAGACGGAAAGCGGCGAATTCGTCGTGGGCAAGAAGACCGTGCCGATCACAAACACGATCACCCTGCAAGGCGGCGTGATCGAAGACCGGGAAACGGGGGGAGAGACGTTCGTGGGGGCGGCCGATGGCAACACCCTCTCCAAAGCGCCACAGACCGTCCCCGGGGGGCTGTTGGGGGTGGTAGCGCCGGAATTCCTGCCGCCATTCCTTCAGGTGATTCTCAACGAATTCATCGACAAGGGCGTGACCGGGGTCACCGCCACGACCGAACTGGCTGTCCCCGCGAGCTCGATCGGGATCAATGAGAAGAACCTGCTCCAGTCGACGGGCGTGGCGCTCACGTTGCCCGTCAAGGTGCACCTTGAAAACGCATTCCTCGGGAGCTCGTGTTACATCGGGTCCGACAGCCAGCCGCTGACCCTGAATCTCACCACCGGAACGACCTCTCCACCGTTGCCCAACAAACCGATCAAAGGCAACCGGGGAACAATCGAATCCAACGAAGAAGGCACGATCCTGACGATCGCCGACAACTCGCTGGTAGACAACGCGTTCGCTGCTCCGGGAGCAAGCGGGTGCGGCGGGATCCTCTCCTTCCTGGTCGACCCGGCCGTCAACGCGACGCTCGGCGTCCCCGCGCAAGCCGGTCACAACACGGCGATTCTGGGCGGGACGCTGAAGCAGGCCGGCGCAGAAGTGGTCAGAGAACACGAGTAGCGGAGCCGGTCGGGCCCTTGGCCGACCGGCGTCTGAGGTTCGGGCCCGGGCAGCGAGATGCCGCCCGGGCCCGACCTCGCTCGTGATAGAGAAGGGCACGCCCACCACGGCTCGGGCTACCGCGGGATCGGGTGACCCCGCGGTAGCCTGAATGCGTGGACCATGAGTACTTCACGAGCTCAACAGAGACGTGGCTTCGCAGCGCATTCGGGGCGGCGACCCCCGCCCAGGAGCAGGCGTGGCCGCAGATCGCGGCCGGTCGCCACGTCCTCGTGTCGGCGCCGACGGGATCAGGAAAGACGCTCGCTGCCTTTCTCTGGGCACTGAACCGCCTCAGCGACACCGCCGCGACGGGCCGCGGTACCCGGGTCCTGTACGTGAGCCCCCTGAAGGCGCTCGCCTACGACATCGAGCGCAACCTCCGCACTCCCATTCGCGGCATCGGCGCGGAGCACATCTCGGTCGCGATCCGTACCGGCGACACGCCTCAGAAGGAGCGAGCTGCGATGGTCCGCAACCCGCCCGACATCCTCGTCACGACGCCCGAGTCGCTGTACCTGATCCTGACCTCTCAGGCACGCGAGATGCTGACGGGCGTCGACACGGTGATCGTCGATGAGATCCACGCCGTCGCCGGCTCGAAGCGCGGCTCGCACCTGGCCTTGACGCTCGAGCGTCTCGAGGCGCTCGTCCACGCGAACAACCCGGAGATCGGGCCCGACGACGCCGCTTTCCAGCGGATCGGCCTGAGCGCCACCCAAAACCCGCTCGCCGAGATCGGCCGCTTCCTCGTCGGCCCCGGTCGCGAGGTGACGCTCCTCGATACAGGGTCGCGCAAGGAGCTCGATCTGCGCATCGAGGTTCCCGTCGAGTCGATGACCGAGCCCGGCGGCGCCGCCGACGCGAGCGGCGATCCGGTCGACCCGCTGGATCCGGTTCAGGGCAGCGAGGCCACACGCGCCTCGATCTGGCCGGCGATCTACCCCGAGGTGCTGCGGCTCGTGCGCGAGCACACCTCGACGATCGTGTTCGTCAACAACCGCCGCTCGGCCGAGCGCATCGCGCTGCGCCTCAACGAGCTCGCTGCCAAGGAGCTCGAGGACGCCGACGGCAACCTGCCCGAGGGCGTGAGCGTGCCGGAGCTGGCCCGCGCCCACCACGGCTCGCTCGCGCGCGAGGAGCGCACGAAGGTCGAGGAGCTGCTCAAGTCGGGAGGCCTCCCGTGCCTGGTCGCGACCTCCTCGCTCGAGCTCGGCATCGACATGGGCGCCGTCGACCTCGTCCTGCAGATCGAGTCGCCCAAGTCGGTCGCCCGCGGCCTGCAGCGGATCGGCCGCGCCGGTCACGGCGTCGGGGAGGTCAGCCGCGGGCGGATCTTCCCCAAGTTCCGCGGCGACCTGCTCGAGTGCGCCGTCGTCGTGAAGCGCATGCACGAAGGCGCCATCGAGCCGACCGTCGTGCCGAAGAACGCGCTCGACGTGCTCGCCCAGCAGATCGTCGCGATCGCCGTCTCGGCAGACCCCGACGGGATCGAGGTCGACGAGCTGCACGCGCTCGTCAAGCGCACCCATTCCTACGCCGAGCTCTCGCGCGAGCTGCTCGAGAACGTGCTCGACATGCTCGACGGCCGCTACCCGTCGAAGGAGTTCGGGGAGCTGCGTGCGCGGATCGTCTGGGACCGGCTGGCCGGCGTGATCAGAGCGCGCAAGGGATCACGGCAGCTGGCGATCGCAAACGCCGGCACGATCCCCGACCGCGGTCTGTACGCCGTGACGCTCCCAGACGGGCGGCGTGTGGGGGAGCTCGACGAGGAGATGGTCTATGAGGCGCGCCCCGGCCAGGTCTTCCTGCTCGGCGCCTCGACCTGGCGGATCGAGGAGATCACCCGCGACCGCGTGATCGTCACGCCCGCGCCCGGCGCACCCGGCGCGGTCCCGTTCTGGAAGGGCGACTCGGTCGGGCGGCCCAAGGAGCTGGGCGCGGCGATCGGCGCGTTCTCGCGCTGGGCCGTCGAACAGGACGCCGAGACGTTGCAGCGCGAGCACGACCTCGATCGTCGTGCCGCGCAGAATCTGCTCGCCTACCTGATCGAACAGCAGGACGCCACGCGCGTGCTGCCCAGCGAGCGCACGCTCGTCCTCGAGCGCTTCCGTGACGAGATCGGCGACTGGCGCCTGTGCCTGCTCTCGCCGTTCGGCGGGCGCGTGCACGCCGCCTGGGGGCTCGCCCTCTCGGCGCGCCTGCACGAGCGCTTCGGGCTCGACGCCGACCCGATCTGGACCGACGACGGGCTGATCATGCACCTGCCCGACCTCGACGCCGACGACGCCGAGTCGCTGCCCTCCGCCGCCGAGCTCCTGATGATCGATCCCGACGAGGTCGAAGCGGCCGTCGTCGCCGAGCTCGGCGGCTCGGCGCTGTTCGGCGCGCGCTTCCGCGAGAACGCC
>JAOPZS010000136.1 GCA_025963965.1 Solirubrobacterales bacterium | reverse complement strand
ACCGGCTTCTCGGCGCCCTCGCGCTCGAAGGTCAGCTCGGTGACGATCTGCGCGCCGCCTGGTATCTCCTCGACCTCGGCAAGCTTCGCGCGCATCCGGACCTTCTCGCCGACCGGCAGCGGCGATGGGAAGCGGACACGGTTCAAGCCGTAGTTCAACCCGAACGCGAAGCCCTCGAAGGAGAACATGTCGTAGGAGAACCGTGGCGCCAGCGCCAGCGTGAAATAGCCGTGTGCGATCGTGCCTCCGAAGGGGGTCTGCCGGGCGCGCTCCACGTCGATGTGGATCCACTGGTCGTCACCGGTCACGCGGGCGAACTCGTCGATCTCCTGCTGGGTCACCAGGTGCCAGTCGCTCACGCCCAGCTCCTTGCCGACGTGCTCCTTGACCTGCTCGAGGCCCGTGAGGGTGAGCATCGTGGTTGGTCCTCCTTCGCTCGGACGGTTGAGGCCGCCGGCGCGGCCCTCGGATCGGCCATGGACCCTACCTGCGCCGGGGCGCCCCGGTCGGCGCATGGAAACGGCCTGGCCAGGGAATAGGCTCATGCGGTGGAGCCCCTCGCTGACCCCCTGCGCGCGCCGGCGCGCTCACGCCGTGGCTGACAGCGGGGGCGCGCCGGGCGGCGCGCGATGGGTTGTGGACTTCGCGGACGGCTCGCGCGAGCTGCGCGACCTGCTCGGCGGCAAGGGCGCGAACGTCGCCGAGATGACGCGCGTGCTGGGCGCCGAGCGCGTTCCCGGCGGCTTCACGATCACGACCCAGGCATGCGTCGCCTACATGCGCGAGCAGGAGCTCCCGGCCGGGCTGCTCGAGGAGGTGGCCGACGCCCGGGCACGGCTGGAGGAGCGCGCCGGGCGACGGCTCGGCGACCCGGCCGACCCGCTGCTCGTCTCGGTCCGCTCCGGGGCGCGCGAGTCGATGCCGGGGATGCTCGACACGGTCCTCAACCTTGGCCTCAACGACGAGACGGTGCTCGGTCTGGCCGAGCACTCCGGTGACGAGCGATTCGCCTGGGACTCCTACAGGCGCTTCGTGCAGATGTACGGCAACGTCGTGATCGGTATTCCCGGCGAGCGCTTCGAGCGCGCGATCGCAGCATCGAAGGCGACTCGCGGTGTCACGCTCGACACGGAGCTGGACGCAGCCGCGCTGCGCGAGCTGACGTCGGAGTTCAAGGCCCTCTACACGTTCCCGGACGATCCACAGGAGCAGCTGCGCGGCGCGATCCGCGCTGTCTTCGACTCGTGGCAGGGCGAGCGGGCGATCGCCTACCGGCGCATCAACCGCATCCCCGACGAGTGGGGCACGGCGGTCAACGTCCAGCAGATGGTGTTCGGCAACATGGGCGAGAGCAGCGGCAGCGGCGTCGCCTTCTCGCGCGATGAGCTGACCGGAGCGCCCGAGCCCTCCGGCGACTTCCTGCCGAACGCCCAGGGCGAGGACGTCGTCTCCGGGGCACGCACGCCGCGCGACATCGCCGAGCTGCGCGACTGGCTGCCCGACGTGCACGCCCAGCTGCTCGAGATCCTCGAGACGCTCGAGCGCCACTACGGCGACATGCAGGACACCGAGTTCACGGTGCAGGAGGGCCGGCTGTACATGCTGCAGACGCGCAGCGCCAAGCGCCCGGCCCAGGCCGCGGTGCGCTTCGCCGTCGACGCGGTCGCCGAGGGGCTGCTCGACCGCGAGCAGGCGATCGCGACGATCGACCCGTCGACGCTCGACGCGTTGCTGCACCCGACCTTCGACCCGAGTGTCGAGTTCGAGGTGATCGCACGCGGCGTGGCCGCCTCCCCGGGCGCGGCCAAGGGGGAGATCGTGCTGAGCGCCGAGGATGCCGTGCGCGCCGCCGAGGAGGGACGCGAGGTGATCCTCGTGCGCGCCTTCACAGAGGCCGACGACGTCGCCGGCTTCCACGCGGCGCGCGGGATCCTGACGAGCGAGGGCGGCAAGGCGAGCCATGCGGCGCTCGTCGCCAGGGGCATGGGCCGCCCGGCCGTGACCGGCGCCGGGGACGTCGAGATCGATCTCGCGGCCGGCACCGTGCGGATCGGCTCGCGCAAGCTCTCCGCGGGCGAGCGGATCGCGATCGACGGCAGCCACGGCGCGATCACCACCGACGACGTGCCACTCGTCGAGCCCGACGTCTCCGAGCACCTTCAGACCGTGCTGAGCTGGTGCGATCGGCTGCGCACGCTCGGCGTGCGTGCCAACGCCGACACGCCGGCAGACGCCCGCAAGGCGATCGAGCTCGGCGCCGAAGGAATCGGCCTGTGCCGGACCGAGCACATGTTCCTGGGCGAGCGCCAGCCGCTGATGGCGGCCGTGATCATGGCCCGCGACGACGTCGCCCGCGAGGCTGCGATAGACCGTCTGCGCCCCCTCCAGGAAGCCGACTTCGAGGAGATCCTGCGCGTGCTCGACGGGCGACCCGTCACGGTGCGCCTGCTCGACCCGCCGCTTCACGAGTTCCTGCCGGATCCGTCGACGTTGCCGGAGGGCACGCCCGAGCGCCGCCGCGCCGAGCAGCTGCAGGAGGTCAACCCGATGCTCGGCACCCGCGGAGTGAGGCTCGGGCTGCTGTTCCCGGCGCTGTATGCGATGCAGGTGCGGGCGCTGTTCGCAGCCGCTGCGCGGGTGCCCGGCAGCGACGTCGAGGTGATGGTGCCGCTCGTCGCCTACGAGCGCGAGCTCGAGCTGATGCGCGGGCTGCTCGAGCGCATCGCCGCCGAGCAGGGCGCCGCCGAGTTCAAGCTCGGGACGATGATCGAGCTGCCGCGCGCGTGCCTGCAGGCCGACCGGATCGCCGCCGAAGCGGACTTCTTCTCGTTCGGCACCAACGACCTCACGCAGACCGCGCTCGGGTTCAGCCGCGACGACATCGAGGGGCGCGTGCTCGGCCGCTACATCGACCTGAAGATCCTCGACCGCTCACCGTTCGAGACGCTCGACACGCCAGGCGTCGGGCAGCTGATCCGGATGGGAGCCTGGCTCGGGCGCAAGACCAAGCCGGGGCTGTCGCTGGGTGTTTGCGGCGAGCACGGCGGCGATCCCGACTCGATCGACTTCCTCAACAGCTCGGGGATCGACTACGTCTCCTGCTCGCCGTACCGCGTGCCGATCGCCCGTGTGGCCGCCGCCCAGGCGGCGATCCGCGCCGCTGCCTAGACGGCGGCGAACGGCGAGACGTAGCGCAGGAAGGACTCGACCTCGAGCCCCGCGCCGGTGGCGCGCTCGACGAGTCCCACGGTGTCCAGGCGCCGTCCGTAGCGGTGCACGTTCTGCCCGAGCCACGCCTTGACAGGCTCGACCTCGCCGCGGGCCAGCTGCTCGTCGCGAGGACCGATCTCGCGCTCCATCGCCTCCCACAGCGATGCCGCGATCAGGCAGCCCATCGCGTAGCTCGGGAAGTAGCCAAAGGCGCCCTCGCTCCAGTGCACGTCCTGCAGGCAGCCGAGCGCGTCGGACGGAACCTCCAGGCCGAGCAGCCGGCGAACGCCGTCGTGCCATGCGGCCGGGAGGTCCGCCACCCCGAGGTCGCCATCGATCAGGGCGAGCTCCAGCTCGAAGCGCAGGACGATGTGCAGCGGATAGGTCAGCGGGTCGGCGGATACGCGGATCAGCGACGGCTCGACGGCGACGAGCGCCGCGTGCAGCTCGGGGGCCGTGATCTCGTAGCCGGCTGCGCCGAGGTCCTCCGCGAGCACCCTGGCGAAGGCCGGGTGGCGCGCGACATGGTTCTCCCACAGCTTGCTCTGGGACTCGTGGATCGACATCGACGTGCCGGTGCCCAGGTTCGTGCGGTCGAGCTGCGGGTCGATCTGGCGCTCGTACAGGGCGTGCCCGAACTCGTGGAGCGAGCTCAGCAGCGACTCGACGCCGCCGTCGTCGTAGCGCGTGGTCATGCGCTGGTCCAGACGCGCCGTCGAGGCCGAGAACGGATGCGTCGAGACGTCCAGCCGCCAGCTCTCGGAGTCCACGCCGACCCTCCGCATGAGCGACTCGACGGCGCGGCGCTGAACGTCTGCAGAGACCGCGGGCTTGGCGACCACGCTGCGTTCGCGGGCCTCCTCGACGAGCGGGGCGAGACGCTGGCCAAGCTCGCCGAACAGCCGTCGCAGCTGCTCGGTGCGCAGTCCGAAGTCGAAGTCGTCGATCAGCGACTGGTAGATGCCGCGTCCTTCCTCATCCAGGCAGCGCCCGTATGCGCGCGCCAGCTCGATGTTCCGCTCGAGCGCGGGCGCGAACGCGCCGTAGTCGTCGGCGGCGCGAGCCGCCTGCCATCTCTCCTGCCCGTCGGAGTGCGCCTTCGAGAGCTCTGCTGCAAGATCCGTGGGCACGCGCCGGGCGCGCTCCCAGTCGCGGCGAGCCAGTCGCACGATGTCGCGCTCGAGCTCGGATGTCTCGAGGTCCTCGAGCTCAGCCAGCCATTCGCCGATCTCCGGCGAGGTCGCGTGGTCGTGGACGATGCGCGCGATAGTGCCCATCTGGTGAGCGCGTTCGGATGCCGCGGCGGGCGGCATCATCACGAGCTGGTCCCAGCCGGCGAGCATCTGCAGCGCCTGCAGGTCGGCCAGCTCGGCCAACCGTGCTCGCAGCTTGCCCATCGCGGTCACTCCCAGAGCCTACGTTCTCGCGCTGTCAAACCTCATCGTGACGCCCGCGCGTTACACGAATTCGCGTAGTGGCGAGCCGGCCGCCCCGGTTCCGGCTGGGGCTCAGGCCGGCGCCGCGGCGCGCTCGGCGCCGGCAGGCTCGGTCATCGCTCGACCGTGACGGATCAGATCGGCCGCGCGCTCGGCCACGGCGATCGTCGGCGCGTTGGTGTTGCCGCGCGGCACCGCCGGCATCACCGACGCGTCCACGACCCTCACGCCCTCGAGGCCGTTGACGCGAAGCTCGGCGTCCACCACCGCCTCGGGGTCCGCGCCCATGCGGCACGTTCCGACGGGGTGGTAAACGGCGAACGTGGTCCGCGCCGCGTGGGCTGTGAGCGCTGCGTCGCTGTCACCGTCGGGCACGTTGAACGGCTCGGCCGCGTACGGGCGCATCGCCGGCTGGGCGCATATCTCCTGGGCCAGGCGCAGCCCGGCAACCATCCGCTGCATGTCGTCGCCACGCGAGTAGAAGTCGTTGTGGATGATCGGCTTCGCGCTCGGGTCGGCCGATGCAAGGCGCACCGAGCCGCGGCTGTGCTCGGTGAGCAGGCAGGGCGAGACCCAGACCCCGTGCGCCTCGGGATCGCGCATCCCCTCCTCGACGATGTGCACGGGGGCGACGTGGAACTGGATGTCAGGCGCGGGCGCGCCGTCCTGCACGCGCGCAAAACCGCCGGACTCGGCGAGATTCGACGTGAACGGCCCGGTCTGGCTGGCTTCGAACTCCTGCAGGGCGGCCGGCTCGAGCGCCAGCAGCAGGCTCTCCGGCTCCGGTGTCGTCCATACGAGCTGAGTGGCGGGGTGGTCGGAGAGGTTCGCGCCGACCTGCGGCTGGTCGAGCAGCAGCTCGATTTCGCGCATCGCGAGGTGCTCGGCAGGCCCGACGCCCGAGAGCATCAGCAGCTGAGGCGAGTTGTAGGCACCGCCGCACAGGATCACCTCGCGCTCGGCCGTGAACTCCTGAACCTCGCCGAGCCGCGACGCGGCGACGCCGGTCGCGCGCCTGCCGTCGAAGATCAGCCGTTCCACGTGCATGTACGGCATCACCGTGAGGTTCTCGCGCTCCATCGCAGGGTGCAGGTACGCGACCGCCGCGCTGGCGCGCATGCCGCCCCGCTGCGTCACCTGGTAGACGCCGACGCCGTCCTGCTCCGGTCCGTTGAAGTCAGGGTTGCGCGGCAGGCCGGCCTGCTCGCCGGCATCGACGAAGGCCGCCGCGATGCGATTGCGCGAGCGGCTTTCGCTGACCGGCAGAGGGCCTCCTGCGCCGTGAAACTCCGAGGCGCCCCGCTCGTTGTCCTCGGCCTTGATGAAGTAGGGGAGCAGGTCTGCCCAGGCCCACCCCGGGACGCCCCATTCGTCGTAGTCCCGTGAGTTCCCCCGGATGTAGACCATCGCGTTGATCGAGGAGGAACCGCCGAGCACGCGCCCGCGCGGCAGGGTGATGCGGCGTCCCTCGCAGTGAGCCTCCGGTGCCGAGTGGTAGTCCCAGTCGACATCCGTGGCTCCCAGCTGCAGGTAGCCGAGCGGTACGTGGATGTTCTCCTTGACGTCAGGGGGCCCGGACTCGAGCAGCAGCACCTTGACGTCGGGATCTTCGCTGAGCCGCGCGGCGAGCACGCAGCCTGCCGATCCTGCACCGACGATCACGTAGTCGAACATCTGCAGACCCTCCCTGTCGCGTCTGAAATTCCCCACGCCGACGATACCGGACGGCGGGCCGCCGGTTGAGCTCAGACCGGCGCGGGCGTCGCGATCTCGGCGGGGCGAAGCGGAACGCCGGCCGCCGCGTAGGCCTCGGGGGCGTCGAGTGTCTCTGCTGCCAGCAGCGCGTGCGCCAGGCTCTCGAGCTGCTCGCGGTGCTCGCCGAGCAGCGTCGCGACGGCCGCGTGGGCCTCCCCGACGAGCCGTTGCGTCTCCTCGTCGATCAGCTCCTGCGTGCGCTGGGAGGTCTCGCTGACGCCGGGGAGCAGCGGCCCCTGTCCGTCGGATGGGAGCACCGCGATGGGACCGATCGCCTCGCTCATCCCCCAGCGGCCGACCATCTGGCGCGCGATCTGCGTGAGCTGCTGGATGTCCGACTCGGCGCCCGTCGTGATCGAGCCGTAGACGGTCTCCTCTGCGACGCGGCCGCCGAGCGCGACGCGGATCTTCGCGTCGAGCTCCTCGATGCTGTAGGAGACGCGATCGCTGTCTGGAGTCGCGAGCGTCACGCCGAGAGCCATTCCACGGGGGATGATCGACACCTTGCGAACCGGGTCGGCACCGGGCGTGAGCATCCCGACGAGCGCGTGCCCGGACTCGTGGTAGGCGGTGCGCTCGCGGTCGGCCGGCGAGAGCAGGATGCCACGGGGGGAGCCGAGCAGGATCTTCTCGAGGGAGTCGGTGAAGTCCGCCGTCTCGACCTTGTCGTGGCCCCGCCGCGCCGCCAGCAGGGCCGCCTCGTTGGCGAGGTTGGCGAGGTCGGCGCCGACCATCCCCGGCGTGCTGGCGGCGAGCCGGTCGAGATCGACGTCCTCGGCGAGCGGGATCGAGCGCGTGTGGACCTTGAGTATTTCCATGCGCCCTTTGCGGTCCGGCGGCTGCACGACCACGCGCCGGTCGAAGCGGCCCGCCCGCAGCAGCGCCGGGTCGAGGATGTCCGGACGGTTTGTCGCGGCGAGCACGACGACCGCCTCAGAGGACTCGAAGCCGTCGAGCTCGGTGAGGATCTGGTCGAGCGTCTGCTCGCGCTCGTCGTTTGCGCCGCCGATCGCGGCCGAGCCCTGGCGGGAGCGGCCGATCGCGTCGATCTCGTCGATGAAGATGATGCTCGGCGCCGCCTCCTTGGCCTTCGCGAACAGGTCTCGCACGCGCGACGCGCCGACGCCGACGATCGCCTCGATGAACTCCGCAGCGGAGATCGAGAAGAAGGCGGCGTGCGCCTCGCCGGCGACCGCCCTCGCGAGCAGCGTCTTGCCGGTGCCGGGCGC
This sequence comes from Solirubrobacterales bacterium, assembly GCA_025963965.1. Classification (GTDB taxonomy): domain Bacteria; phylum Actinomycetota; class Thermoleophilia; order Solirubrobacterales; family Solirubrobacteraceae; genus Palsa-744. Next base: position 61,860 of record JAOPZS010000136.1, on the reverse strand, counting down.
GCCCGACAGCAGCACGCCGTGGGGCATGCGGCCGCCGAGGCGCCCGTAGCGATCCGGGTTCTTCAGGAAGTCCACGATCTCCGACAGCTCCGCCTTCGCCTCGTCGATCCCCGCGACGTCGTCGAACGTGACGCGGATCGTCTCGGGATCGATGCGCCTGGCCTGCGAGCGCCCGAACGCACCGAGCGCGCCCATCCCGCCGGCGCCTTTGGCGGCTCGGCGCGCCAGCAGCACGAACAGCCCGACGATCAGCAGCGTCGGTCCGAAGCCGAGCAGCAGCTCCGCCAGCAGCGACTGGCTCGTGCTCGTCGACTTGGCGTTGATTTCGACCCCCTTTTCCTGCAGCAGCGCCGACAGCTGGCTGCCGTTCCAGAAGGTCGGGACCTGCGTCGCGAACCGCTTGGTCGGCGTCGCCGTCTTGGAGCTCGGCGGGTAGCGGAGCTTGGCTTTGAAGTTGCCTTCGACCGTGTCGCCCTTGGACGAGATCGAGCGGACGTTGCCCGCTTTGACCTGTTCGAGGAAGAACGGGCTGAACGGCACGGTGACGCGCTGTTCGCCGGTCGACGGCTGGAATGCGAGCACCGAGATCCAGTTCAGCGCGATCAGCGCCAGTACGAACCACAGGAACCCGGGGCGGCGGTGCGGCGGGCGCTGGCCAGGCTGCTCGGGCATCCCGCGCCCGTCGGGCGCCGGCGCCACCTGCCAGCCGCGCTTGTCGCGCGGCATCGGCGGATGCGCGTCGCTGCGCGTCGCCCCCGGCCGGTCGGGCTCGTCTGCCACCAGCTCATCCTAGCCTCGCAGCCACCTCACCCGCCGACGGCCGCAGGACGCCGAGCGGGTCGCGCGGCGGCATCGCGCCGCACGCCGGCCACAGCCGGGAGTGGCGCTGGCGCGGCGGATAGTCTGGCCGGCATGGACCATCGATTCGTTGGTCCCCGCTACACCGTGGGGATCGAGGAGGAGCTGATGATCCTCGACGCCGAGTCGCTCGACCTGGCGAGCGCGATCGATCAGATCCTCGGCGAGGAGCCGCCGGCCGGGCAGATCAAGCCGGAGCTGCTCGAGTCGGTGCTCGAGATCGCCACGTCGCCGTGCGCGACCGTCGGCGATGCCGGCGTCGAGCTGACGGCGCTGCGGGCGCTGACTGCGCATCGCGCGGCCGCTGCGGATCTGCGGATCGGGGCCTCCGGGACGCATCCGTTCGCACGCTGGGAGGAGCAGCGGGTGGTCAGCGACGACCGCTACCGCGGGCTGATCCGCTCGCTCGGCTTCGTCGCCCGCCAGGAGGTCGTGTTCGGGATGCACGTGCACGTCGGGATGGGCGGCGCCGAGGAGACGGTTCACGTCGCCAACAACCTGCGCCCGTACGTGCCACTGCTGATCGCCCTGGCCGCGAACTCGCCGCTGTGGCGCGGGGAGCCGACCGGCCTGATGTCCAGCCGCGTCCCCATCTTCCGCGCCTTCCCGCGCGTCGGCCTGCCGCCCCGCTTCGACGGCTGGGCCGACTTCGAGGCGCGCGTCGAGTTCCTGATGGACGGCGGGATCATCGACGACTACACGTTCCTCTGGTACGACGTGCGCCCACACCCGCGACTCGGCACGATCGAGATCAGGGCGATGGACTCGCAGACGCGGGTCGAGCACACGCTGGCACTGGCCGCGCTCGTACTGTCGCTCGTCAAGCGCCTGACCGAGGGGTTCGAGGCGGGCGCGGAGATGGTCGACCCGCCATGGGAGGTGCTCGACGAGAACCGCTGGCTCGCCGCCCGGCACGGACTCGAGGCCGAGCTGCTCGACCACACGAGCGGAAAGCGCCGGGGCGTGCGCGAGATGACGGCGGAACTGCTCGAGGAGCTGCGCCCGCACGCGCTCGAGCTGCGCTGCGCCGATCAGCTCGAAGGGCTCGAGGACCTGCTCCGGGCCGGCAACGGAGCGCTTCGTCAGCAGATGGTCTTCGAGGCCAACCGCGACCTGCGCGAGCTGATGGGCGAGATCGTCGAGCGAACCGCGCCGCAGGCCGCCTGAGCTTCCCGGCGATGCCCGCCCCGTTCGTCCATCGGCTTCGCGTCCGCTACGGCGAGTGCGACCCGCAGGGCATCGTCTTCAACGCCAACTACCTCGCCTACTTCGACGTCGCCTTCACCGAGCTCTGGCGCGAGGCCGTCGGGCCGTGGCAGGAGATGGTGCAGCGCGGCGTCGACGTCGTCGTCGCGCACGCCGAGATCGACTTTCGCGCCCCCGCCCGCTTCGACGACGTGCTCGCGCTCACGGCACGGGTCGTGCGGCTGGGTCGCACCGCGATCACGACCGAGATCGACGCGATGCGCGGGGACGAGCTGCTGGTCGCGATGCGGCTGCGGCACGTGTGCGTCTCGACGCACACGCTCGCCGGCGGCGCGCCCCCCGGGAAGCTGGAGATCCCGGACTGGATTCGGGACGGGTTGCGCGTCTACGCGGTGCCCGGCGCCGAGTCCCCGTGATCCGCCGGCGTCAGCTCGGATGTCGGCCTCCCAGCAGACTCTAAGCTTTCCCACAGGCTTCGCTCATCGTCGAAGTCCATGCTGCCGGTATGAGCACAGCACTAGCCAGGAGGAGCACGGTGAACGAGCCCGAGCAGAGCGCGGGAACGCGCGACGGCACGGAGGGCAGTCGCATCCTCGTCGTCGACGACGAGCCGAACATCGTCGAGGTCGTCGCCATGGCGCTGCGCTTCCAGGGCTTCGAGGTCGACACGGCCGCCTCCGGCCGGGAGGCGATCGCAGCGGTCACCCGCTTCAAACCGCACCTGATGGTGCTCGACGTGATGCTCCCTGACATCGAAGGCTTCGAGGTCGCCGGGCGGCTCGGCGCGCAGCGCGCCGGCGTGCCGATCATCTTCCTCACCGCGCGCGACTCGACCGAGGACAAGGTCCGTGGCCTCAGCGGTGGCGGCGACGACTACATGACCAAGCCGTTCAGCCTCGAGGAGCTCGTCGCCCGCATCCGCACGATCCTACGCCGCACCGGGCAGGCAGCCGCCGAGTCGGGGCGGCTCACGTTCGCAGACCTCGAGCTCGACGAGGAGTCCCACGAGGTGATCCGCGGCGGCGAGCGGATCGAGCTCACCGCCACGGAGTTCCGGCTGCTGCGCTACCTGATGCTCAACCCGCGCCGCGTGATGACGCGTGCTCAGCTGCTCGATCACGTCTGGGACTACGACTTCGGTGGCGATGGCCGCGTGCTCGAGACCTACGTCAGCTACCTGCGCAAGAAGCTCGACGCGCATGGGCCCTCGCTGATCAGGACCGTGCGCGGTGTCGGCTACGGCCTGCAGGCGCCGCGCGACTAGATGACATCGCTGCGCGCGCGCGTTCTGGCGAGCGTGCTGTTGCTCGCAGCGCTCGGCATGGTCGCGCTGGGCGCCGTCACGTATGCCGAGCAGAGCTCGTTCCTGCAGTCGCGCGCCGACCAGCAGGTGCGCGCCGCGATCGACGCGCTCTCCCAGCAGCTCGACAGCGCGGGCCTGAAACCCGCCGGCGCCGGCCCCTCGCCGGAGCATGGCGGCTTCGGTCCTCGCGGCGGCCCGGGCGGGCACGCCCCTCAGGTCAATCTCCCGCCGGGCACCTACGGGCAGCGCCGCGAAGCCTCCGGTCGCGTGATCGGCCACAAGCAGATCAAATACAGCGCCAGCGAAACGGTGCCTGCGCCGCCGAGCATCCCGGCCAACGTTCCGCTGAACAAGCTCGTGACCGTTGGATCCCAGGGCTCCAGCGGACTGCACTACCGCGTGTACGCACAGCGTGACCTGGACGACAGCGGCATCACGATCGCAGCGGTCCCGCTGAGCGAGGTCGACTCGACGCTGCACCGCCTGCTGCTCGTCGAGGCACTCGTGATCGGCGGCGTTCTGCTCGCGCTGGGGCTGTCCGCCTTCTTCGTTGTGCGGCTCGGCCTGCGGCCGCTGAGTCGCATCGAGGTCACGGCCGGGCAGATCGCCGCCGGCGACCTCTCGCGGCGCGTCAGCCCTGCGACCTCAAAGACCGAGGTAGGGCGCCTCGGTCTCGCGCTGAACGCGATGCTCGAGCGCCTCGAGCAGGCATTCGCCGCACGAACGGCCAGCGAAGAGCGCCTGCGCCAGTTCCTCGCCGACGCCTCCCACGAGCTTCGCACGCCGCTGGCCTCGATTCGCGGCTACGCGGAGCTGTTCAGGATGGGCGCGACGCGCGACGGCGCCGGCACCGCGACGGCGATGCGCCGCATCGAGGAAGAGTCGGCACGGATGGGCGTGCTCGTCGAGGACCTCCTGACGCTGGCGCGCCTGGACGAGGAGCCCGACCGCGACCGCGCGCCGGTCGACCTCGGCGAGCTCGCGCGCGACGCGGTGCAGGACGCCCGTGCTCGAGCGCCGGAGCGCACGATCGAGCTGGATGCCCCTGCCGAGGCTGTCGTCCGCGGCGACGCGCTGCAGCTTCGCCAGGTCCTGGCGAACCTGCTCGGCAACGCGATCGTGCACACGCCTGCCGGCACCCCCGTCGAGGTCGTCGTGACCACGGGGCCGGAGGAGATCCGGATCGCCGTCCGCGACCACGGGCCAGGCATCCCGGCGGGAGCGCGCGAGCACCTGTTCGAGCGCTTCTGGCGCCGCGAGGGAGGCCGCGAGCGCGGCAAGGCCGGCGCAGGGCTCGGCCTCGCGATCGTCCAGGGGATCGTGGCTGCGCACCACGGGCGGATCTCGGCCGGTGAGACCCCGGGAGGGGGTGCCGAGTTCCTCGTCGTGCTGCCCGTCTCAGCTTCCGAGCGGGTCCCCGACCGCACGTCACCGGCGCATCCCGCTGCGAGTTCTTAGCCGTCGCTTAGTCGCGTGTTAGCGATCGTTCAGCCGCGCTCGGAACAGTGACTGCACCGTCATCCGATCGGAGGTCGCAGATGCCCCGCCCGCTGGCCCGTTCAATCCTCGCCGGAGTCCTCGGCGGCGCGCTCGCGGCACTGGTCCTGCTGATCGCGCATCCGTTCGCCAGCACGACGCGCCGCACGGTCGTCGCCGGCGCCTCCGGTGGGCGCTCCTACGCGTCCCAGACGCAGATGACCGAAGCGACCGCGGGCACCCGCGTCTACCGCAGCGACGCGCACGGCGTCGTCGCGATCCGCGCCACGGGCGGCGAAGGCCAGGCGTCCCCCGGCGGGGAATCGCCGGGCGCGCGCGTGGACTCCGGCAGCGGCATCGTGGTCAGCCGCTCCGGTCTGATCGTGACCAACGACCACGTCGTGCAGGGCGCGCAGAGCATCACCGTCTCCCTCGACGGTGAAGAAGGGCGCACCCGCAAGGCCACAGTCGTCGGCGAGAATCCCTCGCTCGACCTCGCCGTGCTGCGCATCGACCCAGCCGGCCTCACGCTCTCACCGCTCACGCTCGCGAGCTCCTCGAGCGCGCAGGTCGGCGATGCGGCGTACGCGATCGGCAACCCGTTCGGCCTCAACTGGACGCTCACGACCGGCATCGTCTCGGCGCTGCACCGCGAGATCACTGCGCCGAACGGAGCCTCGATCACCGACGTGATCCAGACGGACGCGTCGCTCAATCCGGGCAACTCCGGCGGCCCGCTGATCGACGCCTCCGGAGCTGTGATCGGGATCAACTCGCAGATCGCCTCCGCGACCGCGTCGGTCACCGGCACCGCGGGCTCCAGCGGCGTCGGCTTCGCGATCTCGAGCGCCACGGTCCGGTCCTACCTGACCCGGCTCGGCGTCCATCTCTGACCCTCGGCCACCGCTCAGCGGGCGCTCAGCCCGCTCCCAGGGAGCGGCGCTTTGATCCTCTCATGAGCCTCTCGTCGATCGCGCTCCCGGCCACGGCCACCGGTACCCACCTGTTCTGGTTGACCAGCCGGGCTGCCGGGATCGTCGCGCTGATCCTCTCGAGCATCAGCGTGTGTGTCGGCCTGCTGATGAGCGGGCGGCTGCGCAGGGAGCGCGGAACGGATCTGCGCGTGATGCACGAGGCGCTGTCGCTTGCGACGCTTGCAGCGCTCGCCGTGCACGGCCTCTCGCTGATCGGCGACGGCTATCTCAAGCTGAGCGTCACCGACGTCGCGCTGCCGCTCGCCAGCTCCTACAAGACGTTCTGGACGAGCACCGGGATCATCGCCTTCTGGGCGCTCGCGCTGCTCGGGCTGTCCTATTACGCCCGCACGAAAATCGGCGTGCAGCGCTGGCGTCGCCTGCACAGGTTCGCAGCGCTGGCCTGGGTCCTGGGCATCGTCCACAGCCTCGGCGAGGGCACCGACGCGGGCCAGGCGTGGTTCCTTGCGATGACCGCGGTCGTGGTCCTGCCGGCCCTGGCGCTGCTCGCCGCGCGCTGGCTCACGTCATCCCGCAAACCGGCCGCGCCCCGTGGGCAGGCCATTGCCAGAACGGAGTGAACATGCAAACGCCAGACCCGCGGCCCCCCGGCATCGAAGGCTCACGAGGGCTCTCGCCCGAGCAGTTGCAGGCACGCGCGGTGGCGCGCGGGCGCCGCGAGGCGATGCGCCGCCGGGCGCACCGGATCCGACGGGCCGTCGCGGGCAGCACGGCCGCGCTGTTCGCTGCTGCCTTTCTCGGCGTCTACGTCCAGCTCGCCTCCGGGCACGACCCGGCGCTCGACAGTGCCGCGAAAAAGAGCTCGACTGCCGCGGTGAGCTCCGCCGGCTCCAAATCCGCCGAATCGGCCAAACGCAGCGCCACCGAAAAGGCCGCCGCCGAAGCCGCCGGCGCCGAAAGCAGCTCGAGTGAAGCGGCGCCGGAAAGCTCGAGCGAATCGAGCTCGAGCAGCGAATCGTCGTCCTCCGCCGAAGCCGAATCGAGCCCGTCCGCCGTCACGACGTCGCACTCATGAGCGGCGTTGAGAGGATCGAGCGGTTCACCTGCTTCGGCGGGACCTGCGGCGTGATCGTCGCCGGAGACGGGCCGGCGCGCTCGGCCGCCGAGGCCGCCGCGCGCGCCAGGCTCAGGCTGCTCGAGTGGCACGGGCAGTTCTCACGCTTCGAGCCGGGCAGCGAGCTCAGCCGGTTGAACGCCGATCAGCGCGAATGGATCCCGGTCAGCCCGCTGATGGCCTACTTCGCGGCGACGGCGCGCTACGCGGCGGACCTGACCGGCGGCCTCGTCGACGCAACGCTGCTCGAGGAGATTCGGCAGGCCGGCTACCGCGAGGAGCTCCCGCCGCGGCTGCCGCTCGAGCTGACGCTCGCGCTCGCCCCCCGGCGCCGTACCGCGTCGGGATCGCCACAGCGGCGCTGGCAGGCGCTCGAAGCGGACACGCGGAGTGCATCGGTCACGCGTCCCCCGGGCCTGCAACTCGACAGTGGCGGCCTCGCGAAGGGACTGTTCGCCGACCTTCTCGCCGAGGAGCTTGCCGATCACGACACCTTCGCCGTCGACTGCGGGGGGGACCTGTCGATCGGTGGCGCGGCCGGCCTGGCGCGGCCGATCGAGGTGCAGAGCCCGTTCGACCAAAGCGTGCTGCACACCTTCGAGCTGGCCGGCACCGGCGTCGCGACGAGCGGCATCGGAAGGCGCGCCTGGCTCGGCGCCGACGGGCTTCCGGCCCACCACCTGCTCGATCCCGCGACCGGCAGACCCGCATTCACCGGAGTCGTCCAGGCGACAGCGCTGGCGCCGAGCGCCGTGCTGGCCGAGATCCACGCCAAGGCGGCCGTGCTCAGCGGGCCGGCCGACGGCTCGCGCTGGCTGCGCTGGGGCGGGGTGCTGGTTCTCGACGACGGCTCCCACCGCGTGATCGAGCCCGCCGGCTCGCGACGCGGCTCGGTCGCGAGCCCGAGCCTCGCGGCCGCCGCCTGACGCTCAGGCGCGGATGAAGGCTCGCGGCTAGCGGGCCGGCGCCGCGGCGCGCCCGGCGACGCTGCGTGCTTCGCCCGGCCCGAACACGGCGCCGCTGCCCGAGCGCAGCTCGGCGCCGCCCAGGCCGAAGGCGGCCGCCAGCAGCGGCGTCAGCTCCTCAGCCGGAAGTGGGCGCGCGAACAGGAAGCCCTGCCCCATCTGGCAGCCCTCCGCGGCGAGGCACTCGAGCGTCTCCTCGCTCTCGATGCCCTCGGCGACGACCGTCAGGCCGAGGTTCCGGGCGAGGTCGATCGTCGAGCGCACGATCGCCCGGTCGCGTGCTCGCGTGGCGATCTCCGTGACGAAGCTGCGGTCGATCTTCAACTCCGTGGCGGGCAGCTCGGAGATGTACTCGAACGAGGCGTTGCCCGTGCCGAAGTCATCGATCGCAACGCCGACGCCCATCCGGCGCAGCGCCTCCAGCAGGCGTACACCGCGGTCCGGGTCGGCCATCGCGGCGCTCTCGGTGATCTCGACGACGAGCTGCTCGGCGGCGACGTCGTGGGTCAGCAGCAAGCGCGCGATCCGGTCGGGCAGGTCCGGGTCGGCCAGGTTCCGCGCGGACAGGTTGACGGCGACCTCGAGCACGATCCCGCGGCGCCGCCAGGCGGCGATCTGGCGCAGCGCCTGATCGATCACGTCGAGCGCCAGCGGCCCGATCAGCGAGGTCTGCTCGATCAGCTCGATGAAGCGGTCGGGCGCCAGCAGTCCCAGCTCCGGATGCTGCCAGCGCACCAGTGCCTCGACGCCGGTGATACGCCGGTCCTGGAGGTCCACCTTGGGCTGGTAGTGGAGCACGAACTCACCGGCGGCTAGCGCTGAGCGAACCTGGCCGAGCAGCTTCAGGCGAGGCGCGTCGGAGCGCTCGAGCCCCGGTGAGTAGACCTCCACCGGACTGCCATGCGAGCGCGCACGGGCAAGCGCCAGGTCGGCGCGCTGCACCAGCACGGCAGGGTCGTCGGCGTGCTCGCCGAGGACCGCCAGGCCGACGCTCGCCTCGACGTCGAGTGCGACGCCCTCGAGCAGCAGCGGCGTCTCGAGACCCGCCAGCACCCGGCCGGCCAGCGCGAGCGCCGCGTCGGTCGTCCCCACGTTCGGGCAGAGCAGCGCGTACTCATCCCCGCCGACGCGTGCGACCAGGGCCCCGTCGGCGCCGCCCTGCAGCCGCCGAGCGACCTCCCGCAGCACCTCGTCGCCGCTGGCGTCGCCGAGCGTGTTGTTGATCGCGCTGAAGCGCTCCAGGTCGATCAGCAGAACCGCCACGGCCTCGCCACGGCGCTGCGCGCGGCCGACGGCGCGGGCGACCTCTTCGTTGAACAGCGTGCGGTTCGGAAGTCCCGTCAGGCCGTCGTGACGCGCAAGCTCGTAGTTCTCCGCGGCCTGGCGGCGCAGCCGTCGCGAGGCCCTGCCGACGATCCGGTAGAGCACCGCCCACAGTAGGGCGAGACCGATCGCCAGCAGCAGCGCGATCGTCCGCTTGTCGCCGGCGACCGCCGCCGCGACCGGGCGGTAGCTGAGGTAGATCTCGAACACCCCGGCCGGCGCCCCGCCCGCCTTGAAGCGCAACGGCACGTACACCTCGATCAGTTCGCCGAGTCCGACCTCGCTGGCCGTCTCGCTGTGCTTGCGCGGGTCGACCAGCTGCGCGCCGAGAGGGTGCCCGGACAGCGCCGCCTCGAGATCGTCACTCGGCTGGAGCCTGCGGCCGATCAGCGCGTGGCTCTCGGAGTAGACGACGGTGTCGTGCGCGTTCCAGACCTTGATGCGGGCCAGTTCCCGCCCGACCGCGGGCTGGGTCACGATCCGGTCGAGAGTCGCGATCTCCGTCTTGGACAGCCCCGTGGCGAGGTTGCGCGGGTTGAGCTCCGGCTGGACGCCGACGCGGGCGATGATCCGCGCCGAGCGGGTCGCGTCGGACAGCGTGCGATCGACGAGCTGGGTCTGCAGCACCCGCCCGAGGATCAGGCCGAGGGCGATCATGGGCAGCAGGCTCAGCAGCGCGACCTGCCTGGTCAGGCTGAGCCGTCCGATCACGCTTCGCACTCGCCCGAGCAGGCGCATCCTGAAGTGTCGGCAGTCCGACCGGGCGGCGTGAGTGCTGGGCGCCACGCCGGACGCCCAGGCCCGCCGCGCCGGGGCGGGCGCCGGCGCGGCGACGGGCCCGCTCAGCCTGTCGCGCTCTGGCCCGGCGCCTCTTCAGCGCCGGGGGCCGCGTGGCCCGCTGCCCTTGCGACGGACCGGGGCAGCGTCGCAAGGACGACGGCGATCGCGCATCCGACCAGCCCCGCCGCGATCCAGAAGGCGAGGTGGTACCCACCCGTCAGCGCCGCCGCCGAGGCGACGCCGCGATGACTGAGCGTGCTGGTGCGTGAAGCCGACAGCGTCGCCAGCACCGCGAGGCCGAGTGCGCCGCCTACCTGCGCGGTGGTGTTGACCAGCCCCGAGGCCAGCCCCGCGTCCTGCGGCGTGGCGCCGGACATCGCGACGGCCATCAGCGCCGGGAACGCGACGCCCGCGCCGATGCCGAGCAGCGCCATCGAGGGCAGCACGTCTGCGAGGTAGCTACCGCCGACCCCGGCGCGCGCGAACAGCGCGAGGGCGAGCATTATCAGCGGCATCCCCGTCAGCAGCGCGACCCGCGGGCCGAAGCGCGTCACGATCCGCTCCGAGTAGCGGATCGACAGCGTCCCCATCACGAGCGTGGCCGGCAGGAACGACAGGCCGATCTGGAGCGCGTCGTAGTGCAGCACCCGCCGCAGGTACAGGGCGCCGAGGAAGAACATCCCGAACATCCCCGCCACGGACAGGATCTGCACGACGTTCGCCGCCACGACCTGCTTGAGGCGGAAGATGCGCAGCGGCACGAGCGGGTTCGACGCCGCCGCCTCGCGGGCGACGAACGCCCCCAGCAGCGCCAGGCTGACGGCGCCGAAGCCGAGAGTCCGCGTGTCGCCCCAGCCGTGCGAGGCCGCCGGACCGACGATCGCGTACACGCCGACCATCAGCGCGGCGGTGATCAGCACCCCACCGGGCACGTCGGCGCCGGCCGCCAGGCCGATGCCCTCGTCGTCGGGCAGCATCCGCCGCACCAGCCACGCCGTGGCTGCGCCGAGCGGCACGTTGATGAAGAAGATCCAATGCCAGTCGATCGACTGCGTGATCACGCCGCCGGCCAACAGCCCGACCGAGCCGCCGGCCGAGGCGACGAACGCATAGACGCCGATCGCCTTGGCCTGCTCGCGCGCCTCCGAGAACATCGTCACGATCATCCCCAGCACGACGGCGGAGGTCATCGCGCCACCGATGCCCTGCAGGAACCGCGCGATCACCAGCAGCGCCTGGCTGCCGGCCAGGCCGCACAGCAGCGAGGCGAACGTGAACACGGCGATGCCGGCCAGGAACACGCGCCGGCGCCCGACGAGGTCGCCGAGGCGCCCGGCGAGCAGCAGCAGCCCCCCGAAGGAGATCAGGTAGGCGTTGACGACCCACGCCAGAGACGCGTTGGAGAAGTGCAGCTGTTCCTGGATCGACGGCAGCGCGACGTTCACGACGGTGACGTCGAGGACGATCATCAGCACCCCGGCGCAGAGCACGTACAGCGCCGCCCATCGCGGGTCGCCGCCCTCCCGCCGGGCGCCCTGCCCGCCGGAAGCAGGCGCTGACGTGGCCTGCGGCGGCGTCGGCTCAGCCATTGTCACATCGCTCATCCGCTCACCGCCTCGGCGAGATGCTCGATCAGATCGCGCGTGCCGTGCTCGCGCTGGGCAGCCGTGTCGTGGCCGTCCAGGAACACGCCCTGCTCTGTCAGCGTCAGCTGCGTGCCCTCGCCTGCCGGTGCGAGCTCGACCGTCGCCACGGACACCGAGATGCGCTCCTCGCCGAGGTACATCTCATAGGTGTAGACGATCCGCTCGTCCTTCACGATGTCGTGGTAGAGCGCGACGTAGGTGTAGCGTTCCCCGTCCGGGCCCTCCGCGACGAAACGCTCGCGCCCTCCGATCTGGAAGTCCAGCTCGAAGCCCTCCTGCGTGCGCGGCCCGAACCACTTCGACTTCGCCTCGACCGAGGTCCAGGCCGCAAAGACCCGCGGTGCCGGCGTCGGGAAGCTGCGCTCGATCACGAGCGTCCCGTGTTCTGTCGAACGTCCATTCATCTGCTCATCCTTTCTTGTCGTCTTCCTCGGCGAGGAACTCGCCGAGCCTGTCCAGCCGGCGCTCCCACTCGTCGCGCCGCTGGGCGATCCAGTCCTCGGCCCGGCGCATCGTGGCCGGGCGGACGCGACAGGTGCGCACGCGCCCGACCTTCTCCGAGTCCACCAGCCCGCACTCGTGCAGCACCCGCAGGTGCTGCACCACCGCAGGCAGCGAGATCGGCAGCGGTGCCGCCAACTCGCTGACCGAGGCCGGTCCGTGACTGAGCTGGTCGACTATCTGCCGTCGCGTCGGGTCACCGAGCGCGTGGAACACCATGTCGACCGGATCACAATAGTTAAGCATCCACTTAACTATGACATACTCAGCCGCGATGCGCGCGCTCGTTCAGAGGGTCAGCCGGGCGAGCGTCAGCGTCGAGGACCGGCTGATCGCCGAGATCGGGCCGGGCCTGCTGGTGCTGCTCGGGGTATCGCGCGAGGACGGCCCGGAGCAGGCGGACAGGCTTGCGGCGAAGGTGAGGGCTCTCCGGGTGTTCCGCGACGAGCAGGGGGCGATCAACGCGCCGCTGGGCGACCGCGAGATCCTCTGCGTCAGCCAGTTCACGCTCTACGGCGACGCTCGCAAGGGCAACCGCCCGAGCTTCGTCGCGGCCGCTCCGGGCCCGCAGGCGGAGCCGCTCTACGAGCGCTTCTGCGAGCGCGCCGGCGCACGCAAGGGCGTGTTCGGGGCGGCGATGGCGGTCGAGCTCGTCAACGACGGGCCGGTCACGCTGATGCTCGAGGTCTGACGGCGCGCCCGGCCCACCGCTCCGACCACGCCTGCAGGGGCTCGAGCCCGCCAAGCAGCTGCCCGCCCTCCTCGCTGAGCGCGTAGCCACCCTGTGCGTGTTCGACGATGCCGGCGGCGCGCAGCTCGGTGAGGCGGTTGTTGAGGACGCTCGAGGAGATCCCGCCACAGCGCGCCTGCAGGGCGCGGAACTGCAGCGGGCCGTCGCGCAGCTCCCACAGCGCACGCAGCGCCCAGCGCCGTCCGAGGAGGTCGAGCAGGGCCATGATCGGCCGGCCGCTGGCCGACCCTCTGACCGGTGCGCCCGGCACAGGCTCGCCCGCGCTCACGGCGTCGGCATGGTGCTTCGTAAACAGAAGCGGTAGGGTCCCGGATGCTGTGGAAATCGAAGCACGAAGATCGGAGTCTAATGAACGCCGCCGCCGCACCGCCCCGGATCGCGCCGCTCGAGCCGCCCTACGAGACGCAGACCGCCGCGCAGCTCGAGCGCTGGATGCCCCCCGGCGGCGGCATCGACCCGTTGGCGCTCTTCCGCACGCTCGCCCGCCATCCCGAGCTGATGGGCCGGATGCTGCCGCTCGGCGCCGGGATCCTCGGGTCGCGCGCCTCCGTGCCGCTGAATCTCCGCGAGGTGATGATCGACCGCACGTGCGCGTTGACGGGCGCCGAGTACGAGTGGGGCGTGCACGCTGCCGCCTTCGCCGCGGCGGCGGGCCTCGACGAGGAGCGGCTTCGCTCAACCGTCCGGGGCAGCGGGGCCGACGGCTGCTGGAGCCCCGCCGAGGCAGCCGTGATGCGGCTCGCCGAGGAGCTGCACGAGACCAGCTCGATCTCCGATCAGCTGTTCTCGGAGCTGCGCTCGAGCTTCGGCGACGAGCAGATCATCGAGCTGATCGTGACGGCCGGGTGGTACCACGTGATCTCCTACCTCTGCAACGGCCTGCGCGTTCCGCTCGAGCAGTGGGCATCGCGCTTTCCCGCCTAGCCGGCCGCTCAGGGCGCCGGCATCGCGCCGGAGACGCGGACCGGCGACGCGGGCCGATCAGCCGCCGGCGATCGTCCTGCCGAGTTCGACTGCGGCGATCCCGAGCGCGAAGCTCGCCAGGATGTTGAGCACGGCCCACGCCGCGCGTCCGGCCTCGGCCAGTCTCTCGGTGTCGAGCATCCACGTCGAGAACGTCGTGTAGGAGCCGATCGCGGCGGTGCCTGCCAGCAGGTACGCATCACCGTGCACACCCGCGCCGACAAGCAGGCCGAGCACGAGCGACCCGCTCACGTTGACCGCCAGCGTCGCCGACGCGAAGCGCGAGCTGCGTCCGCGCGAAAGCACGCGGTAAACGAGATGGCGCGTGACCGACGCCGCCCCGCCGATCGCCCCGACACCGGCCCACAGCGCGAGGAAGCTCACGCCTCTCCCCCGCGCTTTCCGAGCCGCATGCCGACGACGACGGCCGCCAGGCCGCCGGCGACGCTCGCCGCGGCGTATGCGCAGGCGAGCGCGGTGCGGTCGTGCTCGGCGAGATGGATCAGCTCGAGCATCACCGTCGAGAACGTGCCGAGCGCGGCGCACAGGCCGCTCGCGAGGAAGGCGCGGGCGTAGAGGGTGTCCCGGCCTCTGGCGCCGAGCCGCGCGATCACGTAGCCGAGCAGGCCGGCGGCGGCGATGTTGACGGCGAACGTCGGCCACGGCCACCCCTGCGGCGCCACGCCCAGCGCCTGGGAGAGCGCGGCCCGCGCGAGTGCACCCAGGAAGCCGCCGGCGAAGATCGCGCCGAGCTCTCGACCGTCTACGGGCGCCGCGAGAGCGACGCCCTCGGTGCCCGGGTCGATGTCCGGCTCGCGTTGGGGAGCGGGCCTCATCGCTGCGCCTGGCAGGTTAGCGACCGCCGCGACGCCCGGCTCCGTGGCGCGTTCGCGCCGCGGCGGCGAGAATCGGCGCCCGCCGACCTGATAGACCCCCGCGAATGGAACAGCCGGAGCGCCGATCCTCGCCGCGCCCGGGCCGGGGCCGGCGCCGGCTCGGCTTCGCCGCGGTGATGCTCCTCTCCGCCGGCCTGATCGCGTTCGCGCTGACCCGGCTCGACCTGAGCCGCGTGGGACATGCCCTGATCTCCGCCCACCCCGGCTGGATCGTGCTGGCCGTCGCGCTGATGGCAGCCTCGCTCGTGTTCCGCTCGATCTCCTGGTACGAGGTGCTGCGCGCGGCGCTGCCCGACACACGGATCGACTGGGCGCCCGTGACGCGGGCGACGATGATCGGCGTAATGGCATCGGCGGTGTTCCCGGGCAGGCTCGGCGAGCCGTCGCGCGTGATCGTGCTCGCCCGCCGGCTCGACGGCTCGCGCAGGCGCCTGCTCGCGATCGTCGCCGGGACGGTCTTCTCTCAGACACTGATCAACCTGCTGGCGCTGGCGATCCTGGCCGTCGTCACGTTCACGGCCGTGCCGCTGGCCCGCGGCAACCTCACCGGCGTCGTGCTCGCGATCGCCGTGCCGCTCGCGGTGTGTGCTCTGGTCGTGGCCGGCCCGCGCCTGCTCTCGCTCGGCGCGCGCTCGCCCTCGCGCCGTCTACGCGTCGCGGCCGAGACGGTGGAGCGGCTGCTGCGCCTGGCGCGCACCGGTCTGGCCGTCTTTCGCCACCCCCGCTACGGACTGCCGGCGGTGGCGATGCAGCTCGTGGCCTGGGCGCTGCAGTGGCTTGCCTGCTACGCGGTGCTGCTCGCGCTCGGCCTGCAGCACGAGACGGGCCTTGCGGCCGCGGCGGCGATCCTGCTGGCGGTCAACGTCAGCGCGATCCTGCCGGCGACGCCGTCGAACGTCGGCGTCTTCCAGGCCGCCTGCCTGGTCGTGCTGGCCGCTTACGGGGTCAGCGCGGGTCAGGGCCTGGCGTACGGGATCATCCTGCAGGCCGTCGAGGTGGTGACAGCGCTGGCGCTCGGCGTGCCGGCGCTGCTGAGGGAGGGGGTGAAGTGGGGGGAACTGCGCCGCGAAGCCGGCTCAGCCGGCGACGAGAGCGCGCAGTGACTGGCGCAGCGAGTGGGTCGTCTGCAGCACCGCGGTGGGCTCATAGCCGCAGTGCGCCATGCAGTTTTCGCAGCGCGGATCCTTGCCGCGGCCGTAGGCGCTCCAGTCGGTCGTCTCGATCAACTCTTTGTAGGTCTCGGTGTAGCCGTCGGACATCAGGTAGCACGGCCGCTGCCAGCCGAACAGCGAGTAGCTCGGGATCCCCCAGGCGGTGCAGTCGAATTCGGCGTTGCCTTCGAGGAAGTCGAGGAACAGCGGGCTGTGGTTCAGGCGCCAGCGCTTGCGCCGGCCACCGGAGAACGCCTCGGTGAAGAGCTCGCGTGTCTGCTGCACGCCCAGGAAGTGTTCCTGGTCGGGCGCTTTCTCATAGGCGTATGCCGGCGAGATCATCATCTGGTCGACTTCGAGGTCGTCGTTGAGGAAGTCGAGCACCTCGCGGATCGTCTTGGCCGAGTCGTGCGTGAAGAAGGTCGTGTTGGTCGTGACCCGGAAGCCGGCCGCCTTGGCAGCCTTGATCGCGGCGACGGCCTTGTCGAAGACACCCTCGCGCTCGACCGATTCGTCGTGGCGCTCGCGCAGCCCGTCCATGTGCACCGCCCAGGCGAAGTACGGGCTGGGCGTGAATTTGTCGAGCTTCTTCTCGAGCAGCAGCGCATTCGTGCAGAGGTAGACGAACCGCTTGCGTTTGACCAGCTCGTCGGCGATCACGTGGATCTCCGGATGGATCAGCGGCTCGCCGCCGGCGATCGAGACCATCGGAGCACCCGACTCCTCGATCGCGCCGACCGCCTGCTCGACGGGCATCCGCCGGCGCAGCTCGTGCTCGGGATGCTGGATCTTGCCGCAGCCCGAGCAGGCGAGGTTGCATTGGAACAGCGGCTCGAGCTCGACGATCAGCGGGAACTTGTCCCGTTTGGCCAACCGCTGGCGCGCGAGGTAGATGCCCATCCGCGTGCTCTGTTTGAAGCGGGCTCCCATGCGCGCCCTACCTTAGTCGCCGGGGGCCCAGTCGTGAAGGGCGCCTGCCACCTTGCGCAGCGCCAGTGCCGCTCGCAGCGCCCCGCCGAGCGCCTGCGGACGCAGCAACTCGTGGCTCGGGCTGTCGAGCACGACCCGCACGACGCCGAACGGGCGATCCCCTGCGCCCGCGGCCAGCCACACCGACTCCATGTCGACGGCGATCGCGCCACCGGCGTGAAGCTCGGCGCGCCGCTCGCCGAGCGCCAGGTGCGAGACGCAGACGAGCTTGCCGACGCGCACCTTCAGCCCGAGGCCCGTCAGCCGTCCGAGCAGCTGGTAGGCGAGGTCGCAGCGGATCGGCTGCTCCGGGTGGTTCTCGTCGGCCGCCGCGTAGATCTCCTCGGCGACGATCACTTCGCCGGGCACGGAGGTCTCGTCGAGGCCGCCGCAGAAGCCGAGCACGAGCATCGCCCTGGCATCGCGGGCACCGAGCTCCTGGGCGGCGCTGCGCGCCTTGTCGGGCCCCATGCCGGTCTTCTGCACGAACGTGCCGCGCGCGGCGGACGCGATCAGCGCCGCCTCGACGCGCAGGGGCGCGGCGACGAGCAGGTCGCTCACGCCGCCACCGCCACGCGCGCGGCGGCATGGCCGCTGAGCACGGCGCTCTCGAGTGTCGCCGGCCAGCCCGTGTCGGTCCAGGCGCCGGCCAGCGCGAGGCCCGGCAGCGGCGTGCGCTGGGCTGGGCGCAGCGCGGCGACGCCAGGGGCGGCACGAAACGTCGCGGCATGTTCGCGGGTCACCTGGAAGCGCTCGACGTTCGCTTCGCGCGCTCGCGGCAGCAGCTCGCGCATCGCGGCGAGGTAGCGCTCGCGCAGCTCCTCCACGCTGAGCTCCATCTCCGCCGAGGCGCCGGACAGCGACACGGCGAGATATTGACAGCCGGCCGGAACGCCGGCCGCCTCGCCGCGGTCGAACAGGTACTGCACCGGGGTCCCGACGCCGGCGGCGAACGGCTCGTCGAGCACAGCGCGGTCATAGACGATGTGCAGGTTCACGATCGGCGAGCTCTGAAGCGGCCCGGGACGTCCCGCGTTGGCGCCGAGCAGGGGCTCGAGCAGCGCCCCCGCGCGATCGTGCGGGAGCGCGACGATCGCCGCGTCCGCGTGGATCGATTCGCTCTCCCCCCCGGCGCGGCCGCTCAGCTCGTAGCCGTCCTCGCAGCGCTCCAGCCGCTCGGCGCGCCAGCCGAGGCGCAGCTCGACGCCCTCCTGCTCGAGGGCGCGCCGCGCCGGGTCGCCGAGGATCTCCTGCAGGGTCGCGACGTGAAAGCCGATGTCCCCGGACGCGGCGCCCGACAGCAGGCCCGTGCGGAACACGAATGCGGCGAGCGCCAGCGATGCGTCGGCAGCGGGGACGTTCATCGTCGGCAGCGCGATCAGGTCCCACAGCGCCGCGACCGCCGTCTCGTCCTGGCCGTGCGCGGCAAGCCACTCGCCGAAGGTGCTCCGTTCGAGCGCCGGGTCCTGCGGGTCGAGCCGCGCCAGCGCCAGCGCAGCGCGGGCGGCGCCGAGGCGCGAGGAGGCCCGCAGGCGCGGATAGCGCAGGAGCGCGCCGGCGAGGTGCAGGGGCGCATGCAGCGAGTTGCGCCGGATCCGCGCCGGCGCGTGCCCGGGGCTCAACACCGGGATGTCGAGGCGCTCCTGCACGGCGACGAGGTCGGAGCTGCCGAGACGCTCAAGCAGCGCACGGTAGGCCTCGCAGCAGCGCAGGAAGACGTGCTGGCCGTTGTCCATGCGCAGCCCGTCGCGCTCGAAGGAGTACGCCGCCCCGCCGAGCCGGCGCCGGACCTCGACGAGCGTAACCCGCGCGCCTGCCGCCGCGCAGTCGAGCGCTGCCGAGATCCCTGCGAGCCCGCCGCCGATCACGGCGACGCGCCTCACGCGCCCGCTCCGAGCAGTCCGCGCGCGGCGACCCAGGCCTTCTCGCGGGCGGGCAGCGACATGCGCCCGGACAGCGCCGTCACGGGCGCCGCATCGATCCGCTCCAGCAGCCGCCGGTAGATGCCGGCCATCGCCAGCACGCACGCGGCGCTGCGACGGTCGAGCATCGGCGTCAGAGCCATCCCACGGGCGAACCACTCTCGCGCGCGGGCCGCCTCGAAGGCGACGAGCTGCTCGAACGCCGGGCCGTCCGCGGCGGCGGGCGGAAGCGCCGTGAGCAGCGCAGCGGGCCGGTCGGGCAGCCCGAAGCGGCGCAGGTCCTCGCCTGGCAGGTAGATGCGCCCGCCGGCGGCGTCCTCGCGGACGTCGCGCAGGATGTTGGTGAGCTGCAGCGCCACGCCGAGGTCGTCGGCCAGCCCGTAGGCGCGGTCGAGCTCGCCGCGGTATCGCTCGCGCAGGCCGAAGATCGCCAGGCACACCCTGCCGACGGCGCCGGCGACCCGCCGGCAGTAGGGCACGAGCTGCTCGAAGGTCTCATAACGCGTTCCCTCGACGTCCATGCGCACGCCCTCGACCAGCTCGCCGAGCGCCTCGAGCGGCAACGGAAAGCGCAGGCGCGCGTCGTCCAGGGCCGTTGCGACCGGATCGCCGGGCTCGGGCGATCCCTGCGCGAGCGCGGCGAGGACGGCGTCCTGGGCACGCAGCTCCTCGAGCTTTCTGACCGTCGGCAGATCGCCGTCGCCGATGTCGTCGGCGCGCCGGGCGAAGGCATACACGGCGCACATCGCCCGGCGACGCTCGCCGGAGAGCAGCCTGATCCCGTAGTAGAAATTGGCCGCCTGCTCGCGGGTGATCGCTTCACAGCGCGCGTAGGCCTCCTCGACCGTGCCGGGGGCGCTCACGGGCGCCGCGCCTCGGGGCGGCGAAGCGTGGCGGCCAGCGCCGCGAGCCGTCTCGCGTTGCCCGCCGTGGGCGGCCCCGCGAGCACGTCGTAGCCGGCGCGCTCGATCGCGTCGAGTGCGGCGCTGCCGCCGGCGGCGAAGGCCGCCACGGCGAGCCTCGCGCGGCCGCGCAGCATTCCGAGCAGCGGCAGCCCCTCGGCGATCAGGCCACGGGCGCGGTCGACCTCGAAGGCGAGCACGGCGCGCACCGGTGCGGAGGCATGGGCTGCCGACAGCTCGCCCGGCTCGCAGCCGAAGCGGGCGAGATCCTCGGCCGGGATGTAGATACGCCCGCGGCGCAGGTCCTCGGCGACGTCCTGGCAGTGCTCGGCGAGCTGCAGCGCCGTGCAGATGCGATCGGACAGCGCGATGCGCTCGGGGCTCGACTGCCCGAACACGCCGAGCACGATCTCACCGACGGGGTCTGCCGAGAGCGCGCAGTACTCACGCAGCTGGCTCCATGTCTCATAGCGGTCACGGCGCTGGTCGAGCCGGTTGGCCTCGATCAGCCGCTCGAACGGCCCGCGCGTCAGCCGGCATTCGCGGATCGTCGACTGCAGGCGGAGCATCAGCGGATGCGACGGCGCCCCCGCGAACGCCGCGTCGAGCTCGCCGCTCAGCCAGTCGAGCGCCGCGAGGCGATCTCCGGGGGCGGAGTCGCCGAGCTCGTCGACGAGCCTGGCAAAGCCGTACACGGCGAGCAGGTGCTCGCGCAGCGCGCCTCCGAGCAGCCTGCTGGCGACCGGGAAGTTCTCGGTCTGAGCCCTCGCCATCACGGCCTCGGCCGTGGGCGCGGCGAAGGACGGCTCGACCAGCAGCGTCACCCCTGGCTCTCGGCCAGTCCGCCGGCCACGCCCTCCGGTTCGAGCTCGCCGTGGGCCGTCAGGCAGCGGCTGAGGGCCATCAGCGGGAAGGTGATCCTGTAGAGGTGGTAGTTGATGTAGTAGTCGGAGGGAAAGCCGGTGCCGGTGTACTGCGGCTCGTCCCAGCCGCCGTCGGGGCGTTGGGTGGAGGTGAGCCAGGCGATGCCGCGTGCGAGCGCCTCGCTCTGCTCGCCGGCCGCCTGCAGGGCGAGCAGCGCCCACGCCGTCTGGGAGGCGGTGCTCGGGCCGCGGCCGATCCATTTGGGGTCATCGTATGAGCGGGCGTCCTCGCCCCAGCCGCCGTCCTCGTTCTGATGGGTCTCGAGCCAGCGCACGGCCCGGCGGACCGGCTCGCTCGCCGGGTCCTCTCCGGCCGCGATCAGCCCGGGCACGGCGGCGCCTGTTCCGTAGACGTAGTTGATCCCCCAGCGTCCGAACCACGACCCGTCGTCCTCCTGGTGATCGAGCAGCCAGCGCACGCCGGCGCGGACGGCCGGCGTCCCGGCGCGGCCGACAGCGGCGAGCATCTCGATCGTGTGCGCGGTGACGTCCGCGCTCGGCTCGTCGATCACCTCGCCGAAGTCCAGGAAGGGCAGCTCGCGCACGACCGCGCGCGTGTTGTCGGCGTCGAACGCGCCCCAGCCGCCGTCGGCGCTCTGCATCCCCTCGGTCCAGTCGAGCGCTCGGGCGCGGGCGTCGCGCAGGCCGGCGATCGGCAGCGCGCCGCCGAGACGCTCCAGAGCGAGCACGACCTCGGCGGTGTCGTCGACGTCCGGGTAGTTGGCGTTGGCGAACTCGAACGCCCACCCGCCCGGCGCGAGGTCTGGGCGCGCCACGGCCCAGTCGCCGCGGACGGTCACCTCCTCGGCGAGCAGCCAGCGGGCAGCGCGGATCATCGCCGGATGCTCGCCGCCCAGCCCGGCGTCGCTGAGCGCGATCATCGCGAGCGCCGTGTCCCACACGGGTGACTGGCAGGCTTCCAGGCGGCGGCTCGCGCCGGGAGGTGCGCCGACGCCGTTCATGTCGTCGCGGTCCTCGACCATGAAGCCCTCGATCCCTTCGAGGCCGCGCCTCATCACGGGGTGATCGAGCGGATACCCCTCGAGGCTCAGCGCGATCAGAGAGTAGACCCAGGGGGGCTGGATCCCGCCCCACGACCCGTCGGCCTCCTGGCGACGCACGATCCAGCTCTCGGCGCGTGCGCGTGCGAGCCGGCGCAGCGGACCGATCGGGTGCCGTTCGTAGGCACGCAGGGCCCGGTCGAGGACGCCCAGCACGCCGGCCCGCCGGGACTGCTCGCGCCACGTGCCCTCCGCCTCCGGCGCGGGCACCGAGCCGGGCAGCGGTTCCAGCTCGTCCAGGCCGAAAGGAAGGCGTCGCGCGGGGCGGTGGGCTTTGACCAGCGAAACGGCGACGATCGTCTGGCGCGCCCAACAGGCGAAGTCGTAGACGTTGAGCGGGAAGCGCGGCGGCAGCAGCACGATCTCCGTCGGCAGCGCCGGCACGCGGTCCCAGGACCACAGGCCGAACAGCGCAAGCCACAGGTGCGTGAAGACACGCGCCGAGGAGAGGCCTCCCTGCCCGCGGATGAACTCGGCGGCGATCCGCATGTGCTCCTCGGCCGGGTCGTCACCGGCGAGCCGAAGGGCCCAGTAGGCCTCCACCGTCGTCGAGAGGTCGCCTGGCCCCTCGTGGAAGTTCGTCCAGGTGCCGTCGGCTCGCTGCTGCGAGCGGATCCAGGCTGCGCTGCGCTCGGTCTCGCCGTCGCTGCGCACGCCGAGGAACTCCCGCAGGAGCATGTCCTCGGCGTCCATCGTCACATTCGTTTGAAGCTCGCCGCGCCACCAGCCGGCCTCGTGCTGGAGCGAGAGCAGATACTCGCGGCCCGCCTCGAGCGCCAATTGAGCCTCGCCGCGAGCCTCCCGGGTCAACTGCGCCATGTTGGAAAGCTAACCTAGCGCGACGCTCGGGCGTTTCCGGGGACGAGCACCCACGGTTCGGCGGCGTCCACGACGTAGCGCCGCAGCTGCTCCTCGGACAGCCGGTGAGGTGACGCGGCGACGAAGCGGAACGCGACGAGCCCGTGTTGTTGGTGCATTTCGACGAGGTGGAACCCGGGCGGCGGGGCGCCGGCGCCTTCGCGCAGAGGGAGTTCGCCCGTCTCGAGGACTTCTCTGACCACGACGCTCTGGTGAGCGGGCAGCTTGCGCAGGCCCGGGATGTAGTGCTCGAGCGGGGCCGAGCCGAACAGAACGGTCGTGTACGCGCGTTCGGAGCCGCCGGGCGGAATCGTCCGAGCGAGGCCGCGCCAGTCGCCGCGCTGCAGGCGCGGGCTGAGGTCGATGTCGATCGTGATCGCCAGCAGCCCGGCGGCGCCGAGCGCCAGCAGGGCCGGCCCGAGCGGCCACGTGCGGGGCCATGTCGCGAGCACGGCGACGAGCGCGGCTGTCGGCACCATCGCGCCGAGCACGTTGCGCGGGGCGAGGTAGTCCGAGCCGCCGAGGGCGAGCAGGATCGGGATGCCGAAGCCGCAGGCGGCGAGCCACAGCGAGATCGCGGCGCCGCGCCGGTAGCGCTGCTCGGCAGTTGCCGCCTCGGCTGCCGAGGATGCCTGCGGCGCCCCGTCGCGGGACACCAGCAGCCGCCGGACGCCCAGCGCGCACGCGCCCAGCAGCGGCAGCGCGACGAGCAGCTCGATCGAATGGCCGAGCGGCGACCCGTTGTAGCCGGTCAGGAAGTACTGGGGAATCGATTCCAGCCGCGAACGCAGCGGCCATTCGCCGATCCAGCTCGTGTTGCGCCCGCCCTGCGCGGAGATCAGCGGGATCAGCGCCAGGCCGACGACGCCGATCGCGGCGAGCGCCGGCACGCATCGCCGTCGCGTCCGCGGCTCCCACAGCAGCCAGGCGGCCATGCCGGCGAGCAGGAAGGCGGTGAAGTAGTGCGTCAGCACGGCCAGCGCGCCGGCCGCGGCGAAGGCGATCATCCGGCGCCGGTCCTCGGGCGCGCTCAGCACGCGCAGGAAGCAGAGGATCAGCACGCCGGAGACGAAGGCGTACAGCCCGTAGACGCGAGCCTCCTGCGAGTACCAGACGAAGATCGGGCTGACCGCGACGATCGCCGCCGTGCCGATCGCGGCCGCCCGACCGGCGAGCTCCTTGCCGATTGCCCACGCGACGGGCACGAGCGCGATGCCGGCGAGCGCCGAGGGGAGCCGCAGCGCCCATTCGCCGGTCCCCAGGATGCGGTAGTCGACCCACTCGACGATGTACCAGAGCGGCGGGCTGTTCTCGGTCTGCGTGATCGCGTGCAGCGTTTTGAAGAGGCTCGGGTGCAGCACGTTCACGGGCGTGAAGGCCTCGTCGAACCAGAAGCTCTGCAGCCCGAGCGTGCTCAGCCGCAGCGCGGCGGCGAGCACCACCAGCGCGGCCAGCGGCCACCATTCCGGCAGGGCCCGGCTGTGGGCGGCCGGGCGGGGCGCGGCCTGTGTTTCCGTGGCGGTGCTCATTGTCGCTTGGGCCGGATCGCCGGCGCGCCTTCGATTATCGAAGGTTTCGTGGTTATTTTCGACATAGTCCAACCGTCCCCTGGCCGAAGCACCCGTAGCGGACGGCGCGCTTGTCGTATTCGGTGCCCGCCGGCAGGTACCACCCGCCTGACAC
Source organism: Solirubrobacterales bacterium (assembly GCA_025963965.1). Classification (GTDB taxonomy): domain Bacteria; phylum Actinomycetota; class Thermoleophilia; order Solirubrobacterales; family Solirubrobacteraceae; genus Palsa-744. Next base: position 37,674 of record JAOPZS010000136.1, on the reverse strand, counting down.
GGTGCGCAGCCCGGCGCGTGTCGGGCCGGTGACGGCGAGGCAGATCTGGGTGCGCTGTTTGGGTGGTCCGGGCACCGTGTTGCCGCACACGACGTCTCGCTTGGTGGCGGCGCCGAAGGTCAGCTGATCGGTGGTCACGTTCTTGTAGTTGTGGTGGGTGTAGTGCCGCCAGGTGCGCAGGTCGGCCACGAGGCGGTGGTTGACGCCCGCCTGGCGGACGACGTCGTTGACGGTGGCGACCGCCAGCAGCAGCGCGACGAGCACCAGCACGGCCCCCTCGACGATCCGCAGCTCGCCGCGGCCGGGCAGCTCGCGCTCGCGCGGCCGCAGCCGCTCGGGGAGCCTGCGCCACGGGCCCCCGCCGGGGTCGGGTGTGCTCGGTGCGCTCATGAGACCGGCGCGATCAGGGGCGTCATCTGATGGGTGACGAACATCGCCTGCACGAGGAGGGTCGCGACGAGCAGTCGCCGGTCACGGGCGACGACGGCGAGTGGAAGCGGCCAGAGGATGTACCAGGCGAGCAGCCAGGTGCTCGTCACGGAGATCGCGAGCAGGCTCCAGCCGGACGCCGAGATCCAGTCATAGCCGCGCCAGGTGCGCCACAGCAGGTGCAGGACGATCAGGACGAGCGCCCCCTTCAGCAGCGTGTGGTCGACGGGAAAGACGCCGGCCTTGCCGAACAGGTGCGCGATCTCGTTGGCGAAGCTGTCGGTCGAGACGAAGCTGGCGTCACGGTTCAGCGCTGAGACGAGGTCGACGCCGTGGCGGCCGAATGCGATGTAGCCGATCGCCGCGCCGGCCACGAGCGCGCCGAGCGCCCCGAGCACCGGCGCGAGCCGCCGCCGGGAGAGGATCAGGAACGGCAGCAGCGCCGCGACCGTCGCCTTGGTGAGCGCCCCCGCGACGATGATCGCGGCGGCGCCGGCTTCGCGGCGCTCGCCGCCGGCGCCCTCGCGCGGCGTCAGCGTCAGCGCGACGGCAGCCATCATCGCGAGCATCATGATCAGGTCGTTGTGCGCCCCGCCGAGGCCGTAGATCACGTACAGCGGGTTGATCGCGACGGCGACGACCGCCGGGATCGGGTCAAGGCCGCGTGCCTTCGCGCAGCGCCAGACGAGCGCGAGCGTGCCGAGACTGGCCAGCATCGCCTCGACCTTCATCGCCCACAGCGCGCCGGACACGCCGAGCGGGGCCAGCGGATAGGAGATCAGCGTGTAGAGCGGCCCGTAGGCCGAGGCGACGTTGCGCCAGTCGTGGCCGACGTACTTGAAGATCGGATCGGTCGAGATCGAGGCGGGGCCGTGCAGGTACGGGTTGACGCCGTGTTCGACACCCATGCGGGCGTAGGCGATGTAGCTGAAGACGTCCGTCGAGATCAGGACCGGGCCGAGGAAGATCACGAGATGCAGCACACCGATCAGCGCGAGCAGCCAGCGCCGCGAGATCGCGCGTTCGCCCTTGGCGAAGGCGAGCGCGAGCAGCCCCACGTAGGCCGCCGTGGAGACGAGCACCGCGATCAGGAAGACGCGGAAGCCGAGGCGCTCGCCGATCCCCGACATCCAGCCCGCGATCGCGGGCTGTTTGGGGATCAGCGAGGAGTGCCCGACAGAGCCGTCGATCACCACCTCGACGGTCGCCGCGAGCACCAGCAGGCCGAACAGCGACGCGAGCGCCGGCGCCCAGCGCAAGCGTCGGGACACTCCTAGCGGCAGGCGCTCGCCTGCGGCGGCGACACTCACGAAACGGCGACGTTCACAGCGCGGTCCACACCGTCTTGCTCTCGAGGTAGGCGTCGAGGCCGTCGTGGCCGTGCTCGCGGCCGATGCCGGAAGCCTTGAAGCCGCCGAAGGGCGCCGACGGATCGACGGCGCCCCAGGTGTTGATGTAGACCATCCCGGCCCGCAGCATCGCGGCGAGCTTGTGCGCGTTGCCGACGTCACGCGTCCAGACGCCGGCGGCGAGGCCGTACTCGCCGGCGTTGGCGCGCTCGGCGACCTCCTCGAGGGTGTCGTAGGGCGAGGCCACGAGCACCGGTCCGAAGATCTCCTCCCGGGAGATGCGCAGCTCGTCGGAGGTTGTGCTGAACAGGGTCGGTGCCACGAAGTAGCCACCGCTGTCGGTGAGCGCCGCCTCACCGCCGGTGAGCACCTCGGCCCCCTCCTCCACGCCGGAGGCGATGTAGCCGAGCACGCGCTCCTGCTGCTCGGCGGAGACGAGCGGGCCGAGCTGGGTGCCCGCGTCGAGGCCCGCTCCGAGCTGCGCGGCGGCGGCGGCCTCGGCCAGCGCCGAGAGCACCTCGTCGTAGCGGTCAGCCGGCACGAACAGGCGCGAGCCGGCATTGCAGGCCTGCCCGGAGTTGAAGTAGATCGCCTGGAAGGAGCCCTTGACGGCGGCCTCGATGTCGGCGTCCGGCAGGATCACGTTCGGCGACTTTCCACCGAGCTCGAGCGTCACGCGCTTCAGCGCCCGGCCGGCCTTGGCGCCGATCTCGCGCCCGACGGCCGTCGACCCCGTGAAGGCGATCTTGTCGACGTCCGGGTGGTCGACGAGCGCCGCCCCGGTCTCGCCGTCCCCGGTGAGGACGTTGAGCACGCCGGGTGGGAAGCCGACCTCGAGCGCCAGCTCGCCGAGTCGCAGGGCGCTGAGCGGAGTCTGCTCGGCGGGCTTCAGGACGACAGTGCAGCCGGCCGCTAGCGCCGGTCCGAGCTTCCATGCGGCCATCAGCAGCGGGAAGTTCCACGGAATGATCTGCCCGCACACGCCGACGGGTTCGCGACGCGTGTAGACGTGCATGTTCGGCGCCGAGACCGGCAGCACGCCACCCTCGATCTTGGTCGGCCAGCCGGCGAAGTAGCGCAGGTGCCCAACGGCCCCGTTCACATCGACGTACTGTGCGAGGCCGACCGGCTTGCCGTTGTCCAGCGACTCGATCTGGGCGAACTCCTCGGCGCGGGCCTCGAGCGCATCGGCGAGCCCGTGCATCAGGCGCTCGCGGCCGGACGCGGGCATCGACCCCCACGGCCCTGACGCGAACGCATCGCGCGCCGCCGCGACGGCGCGGGCGACGTCCTCGGCCCCGCCGAGGGCGACCTCTGCGATCTCCCGGCCGCTCGCCGGGTCGAGCGTCGAGAAGGTGCGTCCGTCGGCAGCCTCGAGTTGCTCGCCGCCGATCAGCAGCCGGTGCGAGCGGGAGATGAAGTCACGCGCGGGAGCGCCGAGCGCGTCGGGCAGGGAGTCTGCGGAGATGGTGGTCATCGTTGGAGCCTACCTCCACTGCGCCACCCCTTATGCTGCCGCCATGGCCGAGCCCTCCAAGGCCGTGCTGATCACCGGGTGCTCGACCGGCATCGGGCGCGCGACGGCGCTGCGGCTGGTCGGCTCAGGGTGGAAGGTGTACGCGACGGCGCGCCGCCCCGAGACGATCGCCGATCTCGAGCAGGCGGGAGCGCGGACGCTGGCTCTGGACGTCACCGACGAGGCTTCGATGAGCGCCGCCGTGTCGGCCGTGGAGCAGGCCGAGGGCGCGGTCGGCGTGCTGATCAACAACGCCGGCTACAGCCAGAGCGGGGCGATCGAGACGGTGCCGATGGAGTCGGTGCGACGGCAGTTCGAGACGAACGTGTTCGGTGTCGTGCGCCTCACGCAGCTCGTGCTGAGGAAGATGCGCGCGCAGCGTTGGGGGCGGATCGTCAACATCGGCTCGATGGGCGGGCGGCTGACGCTTCCGGGCGGCGGCCATTACCACGCGACGAAGTACGCCCTGGAGGCGCTCTCCGATGCGCTGCGCTTCGAGCTGGCGGGGTTCGGCATCGCGGTCGTGCTGCTCGAGCCGGGGCTGATCACGACAGAGTTCGGCGAGGCGGCGGCGGGAACGGTGGCGGCGGTCTCGAGCGTCGCCGAGGAGGGGCCGTACACGGCGTTCAATGCAACGGTCGGGGCGCTGACGAAAGGCGCCTACGAAGGGCCGATGCGCAGGCTCGGCGCCGGCCCCGAGACGGTGGCCAAGGCGATCGAGCGGGCGATCAACGCGCGCAGGCCGCCGGCGCGGGTGACGCTCACGCCCTCAGCGAAGCTGATGATCGCGATGCGCAAGGTCCTGAGCGACCGCGCCTGGGACGCAGCGATGCGCAGGCAGTTCCCGCAGCCGACCGGGGACTAGGCGACGCTGCGCCGGCGCTCTGCGCCGGGACGTCCGCCCAGCAGCGGCCCCGGTGCGCCGAGCTGGAAGCCCTGCGCGTAATCGACGTCGTAGGCGCGCAGCATCGCGATCGTCGGCTCGTCGCCCACGAACTCCGCGATCGTCTCGCGGCCCATGCCGCGCACGATCCTCGCGAGCGCCCGCACGACGAGCTGGTCGGTGCGCGAGGTCGGCAGCTCGCGGATGAAGTCGCCGTCGATCTTCAGGTGGCTGAACGGAAGCTGCTTGAGGTACTGAAAGGAGCCGAAGCCGGCCCCGAAGTCATCGAGTGCGAGCGCGCAGCCGAGCTCCAGCACGCCGGCGCAGAACGCCTTGGCGCTGTCCATGTCGGAGATCGCGGCGGTCTCGGTGATCTCGATCGCGAGCCGCTGCGGGTCGACCTCGTGGCGCGCGAGCGTCGCAGCGATGAAGTCGAGCATTCCCGGGTCGGTGACCGACAGGGCGGAGACGTTCATCGCGATCGTCGTCTCCCCCAGCGAGGGGTCGCGGCCGAGCAGCCTGGCGACACGCGCCAGCACCATCCGGTCGATCTCGCGGATCAGCCCATAGCGCTCGGCTGCCGGCAGGAACAGGCCCGGCGGCGTCAGCTCTCCGGCCGGCCCGTCGGCGAGTCTCAGCAGCGCCTCGTAGTGGGAGGTGCGGCCATCGCGCAGCGAGACGATCGGCTGGAAGTGCAGCTCGAAGCTCTCCTGCTCGAGCGCGCGGCGCAGACGCGCAACCCACGGCCGCCCGTGCAGCCCCGCGGGCGAGTAGCGCGAGGACCAGCCTGCCTCGGTGCCCGCCCGTCCCGGGACGGTCGCCCGGTATGCGTTCCGGCCCCCGGGGGTCGGCAACGAGATCCTCGGCACGTCGCCGGTGGAGGTCGAGCTTCGCATGGCTGCCGGTTGAGTTCGACGGCGTCCACGGCGCACCTGCGGCCGACAGACGGCCTGCGCTCAGCTGCGCGGGGCGGCGCGGTGCGGGCGTCTTGCGCGGTCGGAGACGACCAGCAGCAGCGCAACGAGCACGAAGTTCATGACGATCGACGAGCCGCCGTAGGCGACGAACGGCAGGGTCACGCCGGTCAGCGGGATGACACGCGTGACGCCGCCGACGATCACGAACACCTGCAGGGCGATGATGAACGAGAGGCCCGTGGCGAGCAGCTTGGAGAAGGAGTCGCGGGCGAGCACAGCCGTCTTCAGGCCACGCGCGACGAGCAGCAGGAACACGAGCAGCAGCGCTGCGCCGCCGAGCAGCCCGAGCTCGTTGACGATCACGGCGTAGATCATGTCGCTTTCCGGCACGGGCAGGATGAAGCGGTGCACGATGTGGTGAGGGGCGATTTCGACGGGGTACTGCAGCAGCGAGCGGTCGAAGCCCGTCCCCAGAAAGCCGCCGTCGGCCTGTGCGAACAGCGACTGGGCGAGCTGATAGCTGCCGCCGACCGAGCGGTTGTAGAGCGTTTCGTTGAACGGGTGTTCCCACGCCTGCACGCGGGCCTGGACATGGCTCACGTGCCCCGTGACGTACCAGACGCCGATCGCGAACAGGAGGAGCCCGAGGAACGGGAACGAGAAGCGACCCGTGGCGACGTACAGCAGCGCCAGGAAGGCACCGAAGAACATCAGCGACGTACCGAGCTCGCGGGTTATCAGCAGCGTCCCCATCGCCGCGCCCCACACGATCAGCATCGGCCCGAACTGCTTCATCGGCGGGATCGTCAAGCCGAGCACGCGGCGTCCGGCCGTGACCAGCACCTGGCGGTTGTCGCGCAGGTAGCTGGCGAGGAAGATCACGATCGCGACCTTGCCGAACTCGGCTGGCTGGAAGGCGATGCTGCCGATGTGAATGTTCAGATAGGCGCCGTTGACCTGCTGGCCGATCCCTGGCAGCCGCGGCAGGAAGGTCGCGAAGATTCCGACCGCGGCGATCGTGTACCGGTATCGCTCGAGGATCCCGACGCCGTTCCTGCGCAGCGCGAAGATCGTCGCGGCGAACAGGATCAGCCCGATCACCATCCATTGGGCCTGCTGACGAGCGAGCGTGGGGTTGATCCTGTAGACCATCACGATCCCGACGCTGGAGAGCACGGCGACGAGCGGGAACAGGTACGGGTCGGCGTTCGGCAGCGAGAAGCGGATCACGAGGTGCGCGGCCAGGCACAGCGCCAGGAACAGCAGCCCGTAGCTCAGCGAGACGCTCGAGGCATGGTTGAGCGTCAGGTTGGTCGACGCCCTCGGCGTGCTGTTTTCGGACTGGATGAAGATCGCCGTGAACCCGGCCGTCACGAGCACAGCGGACGGCAGCAGGCCCAGCAGCTCGCGGTTACGGGCGCTGAACACCACAGCGAGCCTAGCCACCGTTCCGGCGCTGTGCTCCGCACCGGCCGCTAGTCTGCTGGGCGGAAAGCGTCGTCGGGGGGCGATGCTCACTCGTACCGGCATGAGCGCACCAGCCCACCCCATGGACCAGGAACGCCCGCCGGCGCTGTGGCGCGGCATGTGGTTCCGCTTCGCGCTCGCAGGCCTGGTGATCGTCGCGCTCAGCGGTGGGGCCACCGCAACGTTCGTGCTCACGGAAGGCGAAGGAATCGCCAAAGAAGTGTTCCCTGAATTGAGCCGCATCAAGGAAATCCCGCCGAACCTGTTGTCCAAGGGCTACGAAGGCAAACCGGAGAACTTCCTCGTGCTCGGCTCCGACCGCCGGTCGGGATCGAAAAACTCAGAAGAACGCAACGCGACCCCGCACAGCGACACGATCCTGCTCGTGCGCTTCGACCCCGAACAGGGACAGACCTCGGTGATGTCGATACCGCGCGATCTGATGGTCAACATCCGCACACCGCAGGGCCAGCTCTACACCAACGAAAAGATCAACGCCGCCTACACGATCGGCAGCAAGCTGAAAGGCGGAGGAACCGTCCTGGCTGCGGAAACGATCGAGCGCGAAGTGTTCCCTGAACTGAAGGGACATCTCAACGGCATCATCGACGTCAACTTCGCGGGCTTCATCAAAGTCGTCGACACCCTCGGCTGCGCCTACGTGAACGTCGACCATCGCTACCTCGGCGGCGGCGCGCTCGGCGAAAACTTCTCGTCGATCAACCTGCAACCCGGCTACCAGAGGCTCTGCTACAACAGCGCGCTCTCATACGTGCGCTTCCGGCATTACGACTCCGACTTCGTGCGCGTCGCCCGCCAGCAGGACTTCATGCGCGCGCTGCGCGAGCAGGTCTCACCGGAAGACGTCCTGGGCAAGGTGCACCAGGTCGCCAAAGCGGTGGGCAAGGCGATCAAGACGAACTTCAAGGCCTCCTTCGACACCCTCAAACTGCTCTCGACGCTGATCGCCTTCTCGCAGACCAAGCCGCTTCGGCAGGTCAAATTCCGGACAGCGAACGTGAACGCCCAGTTCGGCGGCGGCTCGTTCGTGACGTCCACGCCGGAACTCGAGAAAGCGACTCTCAACGACTTCCTGCATGGCCGTCAGACGGTCAAGGTGCGCTCCTCCGGACCGCCGCGGCACTCATCCAAGCGTCACGGCAGCTCGTCGGGCTCGACCGCCTCGTCGGCCGCTCTCGGCCTGATCGCGACGACCGGCGAGAGCGAAGCCGTCAAAGCAGCCCTGAAGGTTCCGATGAAGGTCCTCTACCCCACCCTGCAGACGGCGGTCTCCTCGCAGGAAACGGTCCGTCCGTACTACCTGCGAAACCAGCAGAACCAGCTGCGCCACGCCTACGTCGTCGTGTTCCGGCAGAACACGCTCGGCGGCTACTACGACTTCCAGGGCTCCGACTGGACCAACCCGCCGCTGTTCGCCAACGCCCGGCGTCAGACGATCGGCGGCCGCTCCTACCTGCTGGTCGACGATGGGTCTCACATCCACGTGCTCGGCTGGAAGTCCGGCGGAGCCCTCTACTGGGTCACGAACACGCTGCTCGAGGATCTGTCGAACTCGCAGATGCTGGCGATCGCCAAATCTGCGCAGAAACTGAAGTAACTACGCTCCGGTCGGGCCCTTTTGTCGCCGGTGCGCGCACGGTCGACAAAAGGGCCCGACCTGCGCTTACCGATTAGGAGGGCGGCCCCGGAGCGGGGACTCGCTCGACGGTGTGCGCCATGGTTATACGCGGTTGCGTACGGCAACTCCGGCTCGACGGTGTGCGCCATGGTCATACGCGGTTGCGTACGGCAACTCAGGGCTCGATGGCGTGCGCCATGGTTATACGTGGGATCAGGGGAGCGACCTGCCGCGGCGTCAGGCGACCGCCCGGGGGCGCTAGCGCGCGTTGTCCAGCGCTTCGTTGACGAGGGCGTCAGCCCTCTTGTTCTGCGCCCTTGGGACGGTTCGGATCGACCATGACCGGAAAGCCCGCAGCGCCTTCATCGCCTCCAGGTAGAGCGGCTTCATCGCCTCGTGCTTGACCTTGTAGCGGCCCTGGACCTGCTTGGCGATCAGCTCGGAGTCGCCGATCACCTCGACCTCGTCGGCGCCGAGCTCGGAGGCCTTGGCCAGGCCGAGCAGCAGTGCGCGGTACTCGGCGACGTTGTTGGTCGCTCGTCCAAGCAGCTCGGCGTGCTCGGCGAGCGTCTCGCCGTCGGGCGAGGAGATCACGCTTGCGGCCGCGGCCGGGCCGGGGTTGCCGCGGGCGCCGCCATCGACGTGCACGATCACCTTCACGCTGGCGTCAGGCCGCGAAGCGGCGGGGGCTAGAGGGCCTTGGCGAGCGGCAGCGTGTCGCCGGCCACGCGGGCACGGCGGCGGTCGCGCACGACACGACGTTGAGAGCCCTCTGCAGATGCGCTGCTGCGGCCGCTGCGGGCGCGACGGTCGAACTCGCGGCGCTCGACGATCACGGTCACGTTCTGGTCGTCGCGGTAGTGCTCGACGAGCTTCGGATAAAGCGTGTCGGTAAGCGGCTTGGGTACGACGCAGTAGATCATCAGTGCAACGATCTTACTCGTCGCGCCCCCAGAAGCAAGGGACGAATCCCCTATTGCGCGAGGACGATCGCGCCCTCAGGCGTGGCGAGCGCGTTGCCCTCGCGCTCATCGCGCCCGAGTTCGGATATCTCGGTGCCCTGGCCGGCGGCCTCGGCGACCATCGGCTCTTCGCCGACATCGACCTCGTAGCGGTACCAGCTCAGCTCCCACGCGACCACGATCCGCACAACGCTCTCGAGGTGCTCAGCCGAACGCACGCTCACGACTGGCTCGCCCAGCGAACGCGCCACGCCAGCGACGCGGCGGGGATACTCGCTGGCATTGAACGCGACCACCGCAAGCTCCAGGTACGTCGGCGGCATCGCCGGCTCCTGCTCGGCCGCGGCTTCATCAGCGCCGTCCGGCTCGGCGGCTGCGACGGACCCGCCGAACAGGTCATAGGGCGTCGCGCGCCGTGCGCCGCGGTCCCGCGGCGGGCGCTCGGGCGAGGCAGTGGGCTGCTTTGCGACCTGGATCAGGCGGTCGAACAGGCTGCGTCCACGCCGCGGGCGGCTCGGCGGCAGCGACACGTCGGCGGCCGCCTCCGCCTCGCGCAGCCAGCCCTCGTGGGTGGCACGCGGCGCGCAGAGCTCGCACACCAGGCGCCGGCGGCCGTCGGCGATGAAGTAGTCCGGTTGCTCGCCACGCAGCAGGCGCCGGGCGCAGACATCGCAGGCAACATCGGGGTGCGACGTCACGATCGAGCGGGTCGTCATGGCCAGTCAGGGTAGCTGGCGCACCCGCTCCGGCGCAAACGCAGGCACGGCCAGTGCCCCGACCGCGCGGACTGGCGACAGTTCGGTGCGGCGGAGTGGCCGTCCCCTGCACGCCCTGGCACACGGCGTGCAGGAGACGGCCCGGAGCCGCCTAGGCGTGTGCGGTCTCGCGCTCGGATCCCGACTCGGCGACGACGCGCTGAGCGAGATGCCCGGGCACTTCCTCGTAGCGCACGAACTCCAACGTGTAATCGCCCTGACCCTGGGTGATCGAGCGCAGATCCGGCGCGTAGGCGAGCATCTCCGACATCGGCACCTCGGCCTTGATCTCGGTCATCGCGCCGTTCGGCTCCATCCCCTGCGGACGTCCGCGGCGGCTGTTCAGGTCGCCGATCACGTCCCCGACATGCGCGTCCGGAACGGACAGCGTAACCGTCATGATCGGCTCGAGCAGGACCGGCGAGGCGTCGGCCAGGGCCTGCCTCATCGCCTGGATGCCGGCCAGCTTGAAGGCGATCTCCGACGAGTCGACCGAATGGAACGCCCCGTCGTGCAGCCGCACGCGCACGCCCTGGACGGGATATCCCGCCAGCACGCCCGCTTCCATCGCTTCGCGCACGCCCTTCTCGACGGCCGGAATGAACGAGCTGGGGATCACGCCGCCCTTGATGGCGTTGACGAACTCGTAGCCGTCCGGCTGCTCGCCGTCGAGCGTCAGCGGCTCGATCTCGATCTGGCAGTCACCGAACTGGCCCCGCCCTCCTGACTGCTTCTTGTGGCGCCCGTGCCCGCTCGCGCTCGCCCGGATCGTCTCGCGGTAGGGGACTCGCGGCGGCTTCAGCGTCACCTCGACGCCGAAGCGGTCGCGCAGCCTGTCGACGATCACTTCGACGTGCACCTGCGAGAGACCCGCAACGATCTGCTCGCCCGTCTGCTGGTCGCGGTGCAGGTCGATCGTCGGGTCCTCCTCCTGCAGGCGGCGCAGCGACGAGAGCACCTTCTCCTCATCACCACGGCTGCGTGGCTCGACGGCGAACGCCATGACCGGCGCCGGCAGCTTCAGTCGCGGCATCTCGATCGGCTCGTCCCGTGCCGCCAGCCAATCGCCGGCGCGCGTCTCCTTGAGCTTCGCTACGGCGCCGAGGTCGCCCGGCCCGAACTCCTCGACGTGCTCGACGTCCTTGCCCGATGAGACGAGCAGCTGGCCGATCCGCTCCTTGACGTGCGCGCGCGTGTTGAGCGCCTGGCTGTCCGCGCTCATGACCCCCTGGTAGATCCGCATCAGGTTGATGCGCCCCGCGAACGGGTCGGCGCGCGTCTTGAAGACGTACGCGAACAGCGGCTCGTCCTCGCTGGCCGTCAGCTCGACCTCGCCCACCTGCAGCGAGCCGTGCTTGACCGGCGAGGGGAGGTCCTCGACGATCGCGTCGAGCAGGCGCGTCGTGCCGAGATTGGCCGTGGCCACGCCGCAAACCACCGGGAAGATCTTGCCGTGGTTGGTGCCCTCCTTGAGCGCGTCGACGATCTCCCCATGGGAGATCTCGCCACCGTCCAGGTAGCGCTCCATCAGCGCATCGGACACTTCGCAGACCTCGTCCATCAGCTTCTCGCGGTACTCCTGCGCGAGCGCCGCGGAGCTCTCGGGGATCTCGATCTCGCTCCAGCCTGAGCGCTGCGCTGAGTCCTGACGGAACGCCGCCATGTCGACCAGGTCGATCACGCCTTCGATCTCGTGCTCTGAGCCGATCGGGATCTCGGTCGCCACGACGTGCTGGCCGAAGGCGCGCTTGAGCTGCTCGAGCGTGCGAAAGAAGTCGGCGCGCTCGCGGTCGAGCATGTTCACGAACAGCATGCGCGCGATGTCCAGCTCGGCGGCGCGTGCCCACAGGCGCGTCGTCGTGACCTCGACGCCCATCACGGCGTTGACGACGAACACCGCCGACTCGCACACTCGCAGAGCACCGAGCGCGTCGGCCACGAAGCTGGGCTCGCCGGGCGTGTCGAGGAGGTTGATCTTGCGGTCCTGCCACCTCAGCGAGCTGAGCGTCGCCGAGATCGACATCTGACGGGCCTGCTCGTCCGGATCTGAGTCCGACGCCGTGCTCTGGTCGGGGACCGAACCGAGGCGATTGATCGCCCCCGCCTCGAACAGGAGAGCCTCATGCAGCGAGGTCTTCCCCGACCCTCGATGACCAACGAGAGCGACGTTGCGAATACGATCCGCTGCGGGGTGCATGAATATCTCCTTCCTCGGGTGTGGCCACCATACCGCCGAGGATCGGCCAGGTCCAGATGAGGTTTCGGGCACCTGCGGCCGCGTGCCTGGCGCTAGCCGAGGCGGGGCATCACCTCGGAGGCGATCAGCGCGACATGGTCGAGATCGTCGAGATCGATGACCTGCAGATAGGACCGCGTGGCGCCCGCCTGGCGGTATTCCTCGAGGCGGGCGGCGACCTCAGACGGCGTCCCGGCGGCACCCGAGCGCCGCAGGTCCGCGACGTCGCGCCCGATCCGCCCCGCGCGGCGCTCGAGCTCGGCGGGGTCCTCCGCGCAGCAGACCGTCACGGCGTGCGAGTACACCAGCTCGTCCGGGTCGCGCCCCGCCGCTCTGCAGGCCTCGCGCACTCCCTCGAAGCGCGCCCGCGCCGTCTCGACGTCGGCGAACGGGACGTTGAACTCGGCACCGAAGCGCGCCGCCAGCGCCGGTGTGCGGCGTGTGCCGAGGCCACCGACGATCACCGGCGGATGCGGGCGCTGCGCCGGCTTCGGCAGCGCCGGCCCGGGACCGAGCGAGTAGTGCCGGCCGTGGAACTCGTAGCTCTCACCCGATGGCGTGCCCCACATGCCCGTGAGGATCGTCAGCTGCTCCTCGAGGCGGTCGAAGCGCTCGCGCAGCGGCGGGAACGGGATCCCGTAGGCGACGTGCTCGGCCTCGTACCAGCCCGTTCCCAGCCCGATCTCGACCCGCCCTGCGCTCATCGCGTCGACCTGCGCCACCGCCACCGCGAGCAGCCCGGGCAGCCTGAACGTCGCCGATGTGACCATCGTGCCGAGGCGGATCGTGTCCGTCTCGCGCGCGAGCGCGCCGAGCGTCACCCATGAGTCGCTCGGCCCCGGCTCCCCCGGCCCGGGTTTGATCCGCAGCAGGTGGTCTGAGCGGAAGAACGCGCCGAACCCGTGCGACTCGGCTGCGCGGGCCATTGCCAGCTGCTGCTCGTAGCTGGCCCCTTCCTGTGGCTCGGCGAAGATCCTCAGCTCCATGCGCGCCGCCTAGTCGTCGAAGGACTCCTCCTGCATCCGCGAGCGCAGTCGCAGGACGGCCTTGGTGTGCATCTGCGAGACGCGCGACTCGGTCACGCCGAGCACCTCGCCGATCTCTCGCAGTGTCAGGTTCTCGTAGTAGTAGAGCGCGATCACGAGCTTCTCGCGCTCGGGCAGCTTGGCGATCGAGTCAGCGATCCGATCCTTCAGATCGCCGACGTCGAGCGCGCGCGAGGGATCTGGCGCGTTGGGGTCCTCGATCGTGTCCATCAGCGACACCTGGTCGCCGCTCGAGTCGGACACGCTCCACAGCTCGTCCAGGGCGACGATCGACGAGTGCGAGATCGCCAGCAGCGAGTCGTTCAGTTCGTCCAGCGTGATCCCCATCTCGTCGGCGATCTCCTGGTCGGTGGGCGCCCGCTGCAGCAGGTGCTCGAGCTTCGAGTTGGCGCGCTCGACCTCACGGGCACGCGCACGGACGCTGCGCGGGACCCAGTCGAGCGAGCGCAGCTCGTCGATGATCGCGCCCTTGATGCGCATGATCGCGTACGTCTCGAACTTGATGTCGCGGGACAGGTCGAAGCGCTCGATCGCCGAGATCAGGCCGACGAGGCCGTAGGAGATCAGGTCCGCCTCCTCGACATGCGGCGGCAGACCGGCCGCCGTACGGCCGGCCACGTACTTGACGAGCGGCGAGTAGGCGACGACCAGCCGCTCGCGTACGCGTTTGTCCCCGTCCTCCTTATATCGCCGCCAGAGTTCGCGCAGCTCGATCGGTTTGACGTTCGTCTCCAGGGCTTTCTCCCCTGTTCAGGCCCGAGGGTGACTGCGCGCGTAGGCGCTTCGAAGCCTGGCGGACTCTACCCGAGTGTAAATCTGGGTGCTCGACACGCTCGCGTGCCCGAGCATCTCCTGGATCGCCCTCAGGTCCGCCCCGCCGTCGAGCAGATGGGTCGCGAAGCTGTGGCGCAGCGAATGAGGCGTGGCCTCACCGGCCGCTCCCGCCCGTCGCGCCCACAGGCGCAGCCGCCGGCGCACGTCGCTCGTCCCCAACCGCCTGCCGCTGCGGCTCAAAAAGAACGCCTGCGCCTGGCTCGCGCCGGCCGGCACCGGCGCCGCGCCCGCCTGCAGCAGCGCCTCGCGACCTCGCTCCAGGTAGGAGCGCAGGGCGGCCATCGCCGGCTCGCCGACGGGCACGAACCGGGTCTTTCGCCCCTTGCCCTCGACGCGCACCTGCTCGCCGTCGTGGTCGATGTCCGAAAGCTCGAGCGAGACGAGCTCCTCGGCGCGCAGCCCCGAGGAGTAGGCCAGCTCGAACATCGCCCGGTCGCGCAGCGCCAGCGGGTCGGCCGCTCCGATCGCGTCGAGCAGTCGCCCGGCCTCCTTCGCACTCAGCACGTTGGGCAGGTGGTTGCCGCGCCGGGGCGTCGAGACGAGCTCGGCCGGGTTCTGAGCGATCGAGCCGTGGCGCCGCTGGCTGTCCAGCAGCGCCCGCAGCGCCGCCAGCTTCCGCGCAGAGGTGCTCGGCGCGCAGCCGTCGACGCTCAGCTGGGCGACCCAGCGGCGCACGTGGCGCGGCGTCAGCTCGGCCGGCCCCAGCCCGAGGGCGGCAGCCCAGCGCGCGAAGCCCTCGGTGTCGATGCGGTACGCGCGGCGCGTGCGCGGCGCCGCGTCGCGTCGCAGCAGGTCTGAGTCGAGCAGCGAAAGCGCCTCTGACCAGGCCTCGGGCAGCGGCTCGGGCTGCCCGCTTGCGGGGGCTGTTGACATGTGCAGGGGGGATTCGCCGTGCGCCGCCGCGCGCCTGCCCGCCGGGGCGCCCGGCGTCGCCGCGCCATCCGTGGCAATCGTCGACACCTTTGCATTATTCCCGTCTCGGGTAGATTCAACGCGATGGGCGGAGATTCGCAGGGGCCGGACGCAGCCGCTCTGGAGGAGCGGCCGCCCGTCGCCCCTGCCGCCGAGGACGGGGATTGGCGGTCGGTCGACTGGCGCACCCACCAGCGCTGGGAGAACGTCGAGGGACGTCCCGTCAACACGATCCAGCTCGGCTCCGGGCCACCGCTCGTGTTCCTACACGGCCTCTCCGGATGCTGGCCCAACTGGCTCGAGCAGATGGCGGTGTTCGCCCGCGACCACCGTGTGATCGCCCTCGACCTGCCCGGTTTCGGGCACTCCCCCGGACAGGCCGGCGAAGTCTCGATGCACGGCTACGCGCAGCTGCTCGACGCGCTGCTCGCCCAGCTCGGACTCGACCGCGCGACGCTCGTCGGCAACTCGATGGGCGGCCTGATCGCGGCCGAGCTCGCCGCGTCCTTCCCCTCACGCGCCGAGCGCCTCGTGCTGATCTCACCCGCCGGGCTCTCCACCTACCGCAACCGCCTCACAGCCGGCGCGATGCCCGTCGTGCGGCGCCTCGAGCAGGCGCTGGCGCTCGGTGCCGCCTGGACGGCCTCGCATGCCGACAACCTCGCGACACGCCCGCGCATGCGCGAGCTGGTCCTCAAGGGCGTCGTCGCCCACCCCAGCCGCCTGCCCGGACCGCTCGCCGCCGAGCAGCTGCGCGGGGCCGGCACCGACGGCTTCCTCTCGGCGCTGGAGGCGATCCTCGAGTTCGACCTGAGCGAGCGCCTGCCCCTGATCGAGTGCCCGACGCTCATCGTGTGGGGAACCAGGGACCGCTTGATCACCGTGCGCGACGCGGCCCGCTTCGCCGAGGCGATCCCGGGCGCGCGCAAGGTGATCTACGAGGACACCGGGCACATGGCGATGCTCGAGCAGCCCGCCAGCTTCAACGCGCTGCTGCGCGACTTCATCAGCGGCTAGCGGCCGCTCTCAGCGGGTGACCGCGCCCTGCGCGGCGCTTCCGACGAGCTTCGCGTACTTCTGGATCGCCACGTCGACGTGCTCATCGGCGCGCGGCGGCTGCTCGTAGCTGCCGGCGCGCTCGGCGATCTCGGCGTCGCTCAGGGCCACATCGAGGCGCCCCGCGTCGACGTCGATCGTCAGCTCGTCGCCGGTCCGCAGAGCCGCGATCGGGCCCCCGTGCACGGCCTCCGGCGCGACGTGGGCGACCATGAAGCCGCGCGTCGCGCCCGAGAAGCGCCCGTCGGTGATCAGCGCGACCTCCTCGCTCAGGCCCTCGCCGACGATCGCCGCGGTGACGGCGAGCATCTCGCGCATCCCTGGGCCCCCCGCCGGTCCCTCGCCGCGGATCACGACCACGTCGCCCGCCTCGATCTTGCCGGCGAGCACCGCTGCCATCGCGTCCTCCTCCCCGTCGAACACGCGCGCGGGGCCGGTGTGTTGGCGGCGCTCGTGGCCCGAGAGCTTCACGACGCACCCATCCGGCGCGACGTTGCCGCGGAGGATCGCGAAGCCGCCGGTCGGTTTGATCGGATCCGACAGCGGCCTCACGACCTTCTGCCCGGCCGTCTCCCGGCCCTCGTCGGCGACTTCGCCGATCGTGGCACCGGTGACCGTCTCGGCGTCGGCGTTGAGGATCCCCGCCTCCTTCAGGCGCGCCAGGACGAGCGGCACGCCTCCCGCCTCGTAGAGCTCCGTCGCCACATACCGTCCGCCCGGCTGCAGGTCGCACAGCAGCGGAGTCCGCTCTGAGACCTCCTCGAACTCGTCGATCGTCAGCGGAACGTCCATTTCCCGTGCGACGGCGAGCAGGTGCAGCACGGCGTTGGTCGAGCCGCCGCTCGTCGCCACCGCCGCGATCGCGTTCGCCAGGCCCGGCTTGGTGATCACGTCACTGGGCCGCTGCCCCCGTTTCAGCACGTCCATCACCAGTTCGCCGCACTGCCTCGCGACGTCGAGCTTGCGCCCGTCCTCGGCCGGCACCATCGAGGAGCCCGCCGGTGATATCCCGAGTGCCTCGAAGGCCATCGCCATCGTGTTCGCCGTGAACTGCCCGCCGCAGGCGCCCGCCCCGGGCGAGGCCGCCTCCTCGAGTTCGTGCAGCTCATCCTCGGTGATCTTGCCGGCCGCGAACTGGCCGACCGCCTCGAAGACCTGCTGGATCGTCACCTCGACGCCCTTGAAGTGGCCCGGCCGGATCGAGCCGCCGTAGAGCATCAGCCCGGGGATGTTCAGGCGCGCGAGCGCCATCACCGTCCCCGGGATCGTCTTGTCGCAGCCGGAGATCGTCACGAGCGCGTCGAACTGGTGCGCGCTGGCGACAAGCTCGATCGAGTCCGCGATCAGCTCCCGTGAGACGAGCGACGCGCGCATCCCGGCCGTGCCCATCGTGATCCCGTCGGAGATCGCGATCGTGTTGAGCTCCATCGGCGTGCCGCCGGCGGCGCGGATGCCCTCCTTGACCTTCGCCGCGAGCACCCGGTTGTTGAAGTTGCACGGCATCGTCTCGATCCACGAGTGCGCCACGCCGACGATCGGCTTGGCCAGGTCCTCGGCGCTGTAGCCGATTCCGTGCAGGTAGGCGCGCGCAGCCGCGCGCTCGGGACCCTCCGTGAGGGAGCGGCTGCGGTGCCTGATGTCGAAGCTGACGTTGGTGCTCACGCGGCGGCCACGTTACCGCCCCGCGCGTCGCCGGCCTCGGCCGGACGCCCGCGCGGCTCACGCTCGCGCTGCCAGCGCTCGAGCCGCGCGAGGTCCCTGCGCACTCGGTCCGGGTCCACCTGGCGGCCGGGCAGGTGCATGTTCGCCTCGCCGATCAGCCGCCGCTCGTCCCCCGTCAGCGCCATCCACTTCGCCAGCACGTCGTCTGAGTCCGGCAGCCGCGCGCTGCCGTACGGGCGGCTCTCGTCGGGGAATGCCACGCAGTACTCGCTCAGCAGCTCTCCCGTCGCGGGCACGTAGGCGACGATCGGCTTGTGCGGGTAGATCAGGTACGCGTACTGCGGGGGGGCGTCTCCCGAGCCGGTGCCGGCGGGGGCCTCGGAGACGCGCGCGGCCAGGTCGGCCGGCGACGTTCGCTGCTGAGCGGGGCTGCGGTCGGGGTCCGTGTGCGCATCGATGCTCGTGGCGCCCGTTGTGCGGACCGGCCCGTGGACCCGCAGCAGACCCAGGTCGCGGTACATCTCCCACTCCAGCTGTGACACGCACGAGCGCAGCAGCTCACGGGCGCGCTGCTCGGCGCGGCGCTCCCGGCCCGGGTCATAGCGCACGCCGCTGACCGTCCCCCGGCGTCTCCAGGCCTCCCGCACGCCGCTCAGCGCGCGCATCGCGGTCGGACGGCTCAGCTCCCAGAGCAGAACGACCAGCACCACCGCGGCCGTTCCGATCGCGAGTCCCATCGTCGCTCAGCTGCTCGCGACCGGGGCGCCCCCCGCAGCGCGCGGGAAGAAGATCACCCGCTCCGCGTCGCGGGGCACCTCGGCGAAGCTCTTGACGAGCTCCGCCTGGCGCTTGCCGCCCGGGACCTCGGTCGGGACGGCAGCCCACATGCCCTGGTCGAGCTCGTGGCGAAACGCCTCGATCAGCTTCAGCTCCTGCTCGGGAACCTCGACATCGCCCTCGGCGAGCACGATCTCGCCATGACCGGGCTTCATCCGCAAGAGCCTCACGCTGCCGATTATGACAAACCGCCCTCGTCCCCGGTTCACCCTTCGCGTCTGGCGCGCAGGCCGATCGCGTCGACCGGCCCGGCACCGCCGCCGAGCTCGCGCAGTCCCCGCCCGACGGCCTCGCCCGCGATCAGCCGCGCGACGCGGGCCGCCTGCTCGACGCTCTCTCCGAGCGCCAGTCCGGCGGCCAGTGCCGCAGCGTGCGTGCAGCCCGAACCGTGGGCGGCGCCGTCGGGATGCCGCGGCCCGGCGATCGCGACCGGCTTCCCGGCGGCGCGCTCGAGCAGCAGGTCCGTCGCCGCCTCGCGGTGACCGCCCGTCAACACCACTGCCCTCGGGCCGAGCGCCAGGAGCTCCCGCACGAGCAGCTCGGCCTCCTCGTCGTCGGCTCCGTCGTCCCCGTCGCGGCCGAGCAGCGCCCTGGCCTCGGGCAAGTTCGGGGTCAGCACGGTCGTCCGCGGCAGGATCTCCTCGACGAGCGCGCCGAGCGCGTCGGCCTGCAGCAGCCTGGCTCCGGACTCGGCGACGATCACCGGGTCGACGACCACCGGCACGTCCGGCGCCAGCTCCTCGAGCGCCGCCGCGACGACGAGCGTCGTCTCGCGATCGCCGAGCATCCCGACCTTGACCGCGTCGACGCCGATGTCCTGCGTCACCGCCCGGATCTGAGCGAGCACCACATCAGCCGGGACGGCGTGGATCGCCGTGACGCCGAGCGTGTTCTGCGCGGTGACCGCCGTGATCGCGCTGGTCCCGTGCACGCCGCGCACGGCAAACGCCTTGAGGTCGGCCTGGATGCCGGCTCCACCGCCCGAGTCCGAGCCGGCGATCGTGAGCGCTACAGGCGTCCTCGAGCTCATCGCGCGCATCCTAGGCGCGCCGCGAGGTCAGCCCGCGAATGGACGAGGCGGAAAGATCGAGTAGGACCCGATCGCCGTGACCAGCAGCCGTCCGTCCTCGTGGTGGATCTCGCTGCGAAGCACCGCGATGCGCCTGTTGCGCCGATCGACCGTGCTGCGACAGATCACCTCGCCCTCGGTCGCCGTCTGCACGTAGTTGATCGAGATCGAGATCGTCGCGATCCGCTCTTCCGATTTCGTCTGGGCCCACAGCGCCGAGCCCATGCAGTAGTCGACCATCGCGTACGTCGCCACCCCGGACAGCAGGCCGCCGCGGTTGATCAGCTCCGGACGGATCTGCAACCGCACCGTCTCCGGGTCCTCCCACCGCAGCCCCATGAATGCCGTGACTCCGTCGAGCGCGCGCGGCCCGTCCGACGGCGGCTGCGCCGAGGCGCCGTTGACGGGCTCGGCCCCGGCTGGATCACCCTCCCCGTCGATCGGCGGCTGCGGCACGACGGGCAGGGTATTCGAGTCCGCGACGAGATTCCCCTTGACAATGTCTTGAAACCCGATAGGCTTAGTGGGCAATGTCTGGTCAAGGCATCGACAACCGGCAGTCGGACCACCCTCCGGCGATCCGGATGGCGCAGGCCGTCCGGTCGGACGTCGGCGCGGCCGACCGATGTTCGCAGGCCTGACTCCTCAGGCTCCTCCCTTCCGGCGGCCGTTTGCGCCGGAGGTCCTCATAGGCGCGCCGGCTACCCCCTCGGCCGGCGCGCCTCCATCTTCAGCACAAGGAGTTCTTCGATGCCACGAGTGATCGTCACGACCAACCTCCCTCCGAGCGGCGAGCCTGCCGTGCTGCTCGACGAGCATCTGTCGACCGTCCACCTGGCGAGCGACCACGCCGCCTCGCAGCTGGTCGAGCGGCTCTCATGGGCGATCCGCGACGCCGAGCGGGCCGAGCTGGACAGGCTCGCTCGGCCGCTGCTCGACCAGCAGGAGTCGGCGCGATCGCGCGCCCGTCGTGCCCGGGCGCGCAGCCACTCGGCACGGCCGCGCGGGGCGGCGGCTGCCGCCTAGTCCGAAGTGACAGCCGGCCGGGTGGACGGGGCGCATGGCTTCCCGTCCGCCCGGTGCGGGCTGCCTCAGCCGCTGCTCGCGAGATGTTGCAGTCGTGGCATAGAGCTGACACGAATTGCTTGCAGATGAAGCCCACGTGTCACAGGCACGGCCTTAGCGTGGCGGGATGGCCGCCGTCACCCCGCAGCCGCGCGGACAAGCCATCGGCCGCCGCGGCGAGGAGCTCGCCGAGCAGCATCTGCGCCGGCTCGGCTATGCGATCCTCGCCCGGAACCTCCGCACGGCTGCGGGCGAGATCGACCTGATCGCCACCGACGGGTCGACGATCGTCTTCGCCGAGGTCAAGACGACCGGGCCGCTCCGCCTGGCCGCGCCGGGGACCGCGGGCGCCGCGGCGCCCGCGACGGCGGCGGCGTGCGTCCTCGAGCGGCTCGGCCCCCGCCAGCGGCGACGCCTGCGGGGCCTGGCGCTCGACTGGCTGCGCGGGCAGCCGTGCACGCGCCGGAGCGCCGAGGAGCTGCGCTTCGACGCGATCGGCGTCGTGCTCGGTCGCAGCGGGGAGCTGCTGGCGCTCGAGCATCTCGAGGGCGCCTGGTGACGGCGCCGCGACCTTAGAGGGCGAGCTGCTGGTACGCCAGCGACTGGAACGACATGCGGTGCAGCGGCGAGACGCCCTGGCGCTGGATCGCCTCGCGGTGCGACGGCGTCGAGTAGCCGACGTGCTCGGCGAACTCCCACCCGGGATGCTCGGCGTCGGCGTGGTGCATGAAGCGGTCGCGCGTGACCTTCGCGACGATCGACGCCGCCGCGATCGCCGCGCTCGTCGCGTCGCCGTCCACAATCGCCCGCTGGGGACGCCCGAAGTCGGCGACGGAGAAGCCGTCGAGCAGGCAGATCACGTCCCCGTGCACGCCGTCCGTCACACCTCGGGCGGCATCGCGCAGGGCCGCCAGATTCGTCTTGTGCAGGCCGCGGGCGTCGATTCCGCGCACGCACCGCGAGACGACGACGACGCGGGCGGCGGCGCGCATCACCAGCGGGTAGAGCGCCTCGCGCGCCTCGGGGGTGTGCTGCTTGGAGTCGTTCAAGGCGCTGAGCAGCCGCAGCTCGCGCGTCGTCAGGGCCTCGTAGTCGAACAGCACGGCCGCCGCGACCAGTGGGCCGGCCAGGCAGCCGCGA
This sequence comes from Solirubrobacterales bacterium, assembly GCA_025963965.1. Taxonomy (GTDB): domain Bacteria; phylum Actinomycetota; class Thermoleophilia; order Solirubrobacterales; family Solirubrobacteraceae; genus Palsa-744. The sequence goes on along the minus strand of JAOPZS010000136.1, from coordinate 15,900 downwards.
CCGGCCTCGTCGGCCCCGGCCACGAGCCGGACGCCGAGACGGCGATCGAAGGCGAACAGGCGCCTGCCGCTGCTGCGCCTCCGGGCCCGGCGGCGCGAGCGGGCCGTGCTTGAGGTCGAGCGCGCCGGCTTGGTGGGCGCCGCCGTCGTATCGCTCACGACCGGCGGCGCCTCGCTAGAGGAAGCCGATCCGGTCTGGAGGCCAATAGGTGAAGACAGCGCCGCCGATGACCCACCCGGTGGGGACTGGGCCCCAGAACCTGCTGTCGTCGGATTCGCCACGGTTGTCGCCCATCATGAACCAGTGCCCGGGCGGAATCTTGATCGCCGTGGGGAAGTTGCACTCCTGGCTCGAGCCGCAGGCCCGGATGTAGGAGTCCTTCTCGCGGACGAATCCGCCCTTGCCGCCCGCCTTGCGGAAGACGTGGCCTTCGGAGATGTAGATTTCATCGCCCGGGGCGCCGACGATCCGCTTGATGAAGTTCGTGCTGGAGTCTTCGCTGGGAATCGGCGTGGAGCACGCGGCGCCGTTCAGCTTGACGACGTGCGGAGACGGGCCACACTCCTGCTGCTCGGCTCCCTTGGGCGGGTGGAAGACGACGATCTCGCCGACGTGGGGTTTGCCGAAGTCCATGCCGATGCGGTTCACCAGCACCCGCTGGCCGATCTTCAGGGTCGGTTCCATCGAGCCGCTCGGGATCCTGTACGGCTTGATCACGAGCGCCTGGATCAGCAGCGCCAGGCCGAGCGCGACGGCGACGATGACGATCAACTCGACAACCGAGTTGATCGTCGATTTCGACCGGTTGCGGCCGAATTTCACGCCGGCTGGTCGCCGGCTGCTGCGGGCGGGTGGGTGCCCGCATCAACGTCGCCGGCATCGGGGGAGGGATCGTCCGCCTCAGCCGACGGCTCGGACGCATCCGACTCCGATCCGCTCTCCGTTGCCTGCTCCCCCTCGCGGGGTGCGCTCTCCTCAGCGGCCGCGTCGGCCGCTCCGCCCTGCTGGGGCTGGGCCGGCGCCTCGGCCTGCTCGGTCGTGGCCTCGACCTGCTCCTCCACTGCGACCTCGCCGACGGCCTCGTCCGCCGTCAGCCCGTCCGCGTCGGTCGCCTCCTGCTCGTGCAGCAGACCCGGCTGGACCGCTTCCTCCGGACCGGCGTAGCGGCGCTCGCGGACCCGCGCGCGCTTGCCGACGCGGTCGCGCAGGTAGTAGAGCTTCGCCCGGCGCACGTCGCCGCGGGCGGCCAGCTCGATCCTCTCGATCTTCGGCGAGTGCAGCGGGAACATGCGCTCCACGCCGACGCCGAAGGACTGCTTGCGAACCGTGAACGTCTCCCTCGCACCGTGACCCTGGCGCTTGATTACGACGCCCTCGAAGACCTGCACGCGGCGACGCTGGCCCTCGATCACCTGGAAGTGGACCTTGACCCGGTCGCCGGGCGCGAAGCTCGGTACGCGGCGCAGTTGGGCGCGCTCGATTGTTGCGATGACGCTGCTCATTTCAGGAGGGACGCGCGTGGCTCTGCCGGATTGGCCGGGGCTCCGCCCGCGCGGAGTGCAATGGTAGCGGACGGCGCCTCAACGGCGCCGCACACGGCTCAGCCGGTGTCACCCGAATCGGCCCCCTCGCGCGGCCCCGGGGGGCTCGCCCCGCGTTCGCGGCTACGCTCGCGCCGCCAGCTCGCGATCCGCTCGTGGTGGCCGGAGAGGAGCACCTCCGGCACCCGCCAGCCGCGGTGCTCGGCCGGCCGCGTGTAGTGCGGATACTCCGGGTTGCCCTCGAGTGCATCGCTGAAGGACTCCTCCGCGGCCGAGCGCTCGTCGCCCAGCGCCCCGGGCAGCTTGCGCAGCACCGCGTCGCAGATCACCATCGCCGCGAGCTCGCCGCCGCTGAGCACGTAACGGCCGATCGAGACGACGTCGGAGGCGAAGTGCTCGAGGATCCGCTCGTCGAAGCCCTCGTAGCGCCCGCACAGCAGCGTCAGCTCCGGCTCGGCCGCCAGCTCGCCGACGAGCTGCTCGTCGAGCAGGCGCCCGCCGGGTGCCAGCGCCACCACTCGTCGCCGCTCGCGCAGCTGCACCGGATCGACCCCGTAGCGCGCCCGCAGCGACGCCTCGAGCACGTCGACCCGCAACACCATCCCGGCGCCGCCGCCGAACGGAGTGTCGTCGACCTGCCCGGCCGTCAGCGGCGTGTCGCGGCGGAAGTCGACGCACTCGATCGTCGAACCCGTCGCCAGCACGTTGGCGACGTGGCGCTGGGAGGAGAGCCACCCGAACCACTCGGGGAACAGCGTGAAGATGTCGATCTTCACCGCTCCTCCAGACCCAGGAACGAAGCGTCGATCTCCACGCGCCGGCGCTCCGGCTCGACCGACCTGATCGCGTCGCGGACCATCGGCACGAGCAGCGTCTCGCCGCCCGTGGCCGCACGCACCTCGAGCGCCTCGCAGGAGGGCAGCTCGATCAACCTCGTGACCGTGCCGATCAGCCGCTCTCCGTCTCGCACCTCACAACCCTCGAGTTCGTGTGCCCACCATTCGCCCTCACCCAGGGCCGGGGCGGCGCCGGCGTCGACGGTGAGCTCGAGCCCCCGCAGCTGCTCGGCGCCCTCGCGCCCGGCGATGCCCTCCAGGCGCAGGATCGGGTGCTGGTCGGTGCCGGCCCGGCGCACGATCGAAAGCGCCTTTCCGCCGACCTCGACGATCCCCCCCTCGCTCAGCAACCGCGGTTTCGCGCGGGTCACGTAGAAGCTGCCGTCGAGACCGTGAGCACGCCCGACGCGCCCCGCCGACAGCGCCGCGGACTGCTGGGGAGGACGCTCCCGGCCGCCGGCGCTCAATCGACGATGTCGACCAGCACGTGACGGTCCTCGCCGGCCGCCGCCGCTTTGACGACGGTGCGAAGCGCATGGGCCGTGCGTCCACCGCGGCCGATCACTCGGCCGTAGTCGTCGGCGCCGACGCCGAGCTCGAGCACGACCGTGCCGTCGTCCTCCTCGAACTGCTCGACGGTCACAGCCTCAGGATCCTCGACGAGACCTTCCGCCAGGTACTCCAGGAGCCGCTTCGGATTCTCGGTTGGCATCTCGCCCGCTCCGAGCCGGCAGCTACCCGGTCGGCGTCTCGATGCCCTGGATGCGCAGCAGCTTGCGGACCGTGCCCGACGGCTGCGCACCGCGCGCGAGCCAGCTGCGTGCCCGCTCCTCGTCGATCACGATCGTCGACGGGTCGGTCTGCGCGTTGTAGTGGCCGATCGTCTCGATCACGCGGCCGTCTCGCGGCGAGCGCTGATCGGCGACGACGACGCGCCACATCGGGTCCTTCTTGCCGCCCACTCGCGTGAGCCTCAACCTGACTGCCACGGTTTCCTCTCTGCTGCGTACAAGTTCTCGGGCCGCACGGGCCCCGGCTGGAGAGCTTAGAGGGTCTCCGCCCGATTGCAGTCTCCGGAGCCCTGGGAGCGCAACAACGCCCGCCGCAGCGGCGAGCGGAGGTCGCGGCGTTCCGGTTCGCCGTGCGCAGCACCGCGAACCGGAACACCGCGGCCGGAGCTACCTCATCAGTGCGCCGATGTCCGGCATCTTGCCGCGGCCCACCTGACGCATCACCTTGCGCATCTGGCCGAACTGCTTGATCAGGCGGTTCACCTGCTGGACGTTCGTGCCCGATCCGCGTGCGATCCGCAGGCGCCGCGAGCCGTTGATGATCTCCGGACGCCGCCGCTCGGCGAGGGTCATCGAGAGCACGATCGCCTGGATCCGGTCCAGCTCCCGTTCGTCGACCTTCATGTTCGAGAGCTGATGGCCCGCGAGGCCCGGGATCATGCCGAGGACCGAGCTCAGCGGGCCCATTTTGCGGACCATGCGGAGCTGGTCGAGGAAGTCGTCGAGGCCGAAGTCGTTCTTGCGGAGCTTGCGTTCCATCGCCGCCGCGTCGGCCTCGTCGAACTCCCGCTCGGCCTTCTCGATCAGGCTCATCACGTCGCCCATGCCGAGGATCCGCTGCGCCATGCGGTCTGGGTGGAAGCGCTCGAACTGGTCGAGCTTCTCGCCGGTGGAGGCGAACAGGATCGGCTTGCCCGTGACGGCTTTGACCGACAGCGCCGCGCCGCCGCGGGCGTCGCCGTCGAGCTTGCTCATCACGACGCCGTCGAACTGGACCGCCTCGGCGAAGCTCTGCGCGACGTTGACGGCGTCCTGGCCGGTCATCGCGTCGACGACCAGCAGGATGTCGGTCGGTTTGACCGCGTCGCGGATCCGCACGAGCTCGTCCATCAGCTCCTCATCGACGTGCAGCCGCCCGCTCGTGTCGACGATCAGGACGTCCTTGCCGTCCTCGCGCGCCCGCTCGAGCGCCCACTTGGCGATCTCGACCGGATCGCGGTCGGTGCCCTGCTCGTACACGGTCGCGCCGGCCTGCGCGCCGACCTTCACGAGCTGCTCGACCGCCGCCGGGCGATAGACGTCGCACGCCGCGACGGCCACCGAGGAGGAGTGCTCCTCGCGCAGCCAGCGAGCCAGCTTCGCCGTCGCCGTCGTCTTGCCGGAGCCCTGCAGGCCGGCCATCAGCACCACGGTGGGCGGCCGCGGTGAGAAGCTCAGTCCGGCGGAGGCTCCGCCCATCAGCTCAGTCAGCTCCTCGCCGACGATCTTCACGACCTGCTGCCCAGGGTTGAGCTTGCCGACGACCTCTGCTTCGAGGCAGCGCTCCTTCAGGTGCGAGGTGAACTCGCGGACGACCTTGAAGTTGACGTCCGCCTCGAGCAGCGCAAGGCGGATCTCGCGCATCGCCGCGTCGACGTCCTGCTCGGTCAGGCTGCCACGCTGGCGAACGTCCCCGAGCGTGGCCTGCAGTTTCTCTGAGAGCGAATCGAACACGCTCGGGATTCTCGCAGCCCGAGGCGGCCGGGCCGGTCGCTGCCCCTAGCTGCCCCGCGGTCCGCCGCCGGAAGGCGCCGGTGGGGGTTGCAGCGCCGCCGGTCCGTCGTCTTCTTTCTTCGGAGCCCCTCGCAACGCCGCACCGATGCCGTCGAATGCCTTGGCGAACTCGGACGGGATCACGAACACCTTGTTGGCGTCGCCTTCGGCCAGCGCCGGCAGCATCTTTAGGTATTCGTAGCTCAGCAGCTCGTGGTCGGGGCGGCCCTCGTGGATCGCCGTGAAGACGGTGTCGATCGCCTTCGCTTCGCCTTCGGAGCGGAGGATCGCCGCTTCCTTCTGGCCCTCGGCCGTCAGCACGGCCGCCTGCTTCTCGCCTTCTGCGGTCAGGATCTGCGCCTGCTTCTCGCCTTCTGCGGTGAGGATCGCCGCGCGGCGGTCGCGCTCGGCGCGCATCTGCTTCTCCATCGCCGCGCGGATGTCCTGCGGCGGGTCGACCGACTTGATCTCGACGCGGTTGATGCGGATGCCCCACTTGCCTGTCGCCTCGTCGAGCACGACGCGCAGCTCAGTGTTGACGTTCTCTCGCGCGGTCAGCGTCGCCTCGAGCGTGAGCCCTCCGATCACGTTCCTGAGGGTCGTGACGGTCAGCTGCTCTATCGCCTGCAACGGGCTGGCGATTTCGTACGTGGCCGATCGCGGGTCGGTGATCGTGAAGTACAGGACCGTCTCGATCCCGACCACGACGTTGTCTTCGGTGATCACCGACTGGGGGCTGAAGTTGACGACCTGCTCGCGCAGGTCCACCAGCGGCCGCACCCTGTCGATGAACGGGGTGACGATCGTCAGCCCCGGCTCGAGCGTGCGGCTGTAGCGGCCGAGGCGCTCGACGACGCCGGCCCGCGCCTGCGGGATCACGCGGATCGAGCGCGCCGCCACCACCAGTGCGAACACGACGATCACTGCGATCACGATCAACGCTGCCATCGCCCACCTCCCCTTTTTCGAACTGTTCCGCTCACAGCGTACCCGTGCGCATCAGGGCATCACGAGCGCCGTGGCGCCGCGGATCTCGACGACCTCGACCCGCTGGCCCGCCTCGATTACGTCGTCCTCGGAGTAGCTGCGCGCCGTCCACACCTCTCCGCCCTCGATCCGCACGCAGCCGACGCCCTCGTCGTTGGCGATCCGCTCGAGCACCATCGCGCGTCGGCCGACCAGCGCCGCCGCGCCGGTCCGGATCGCAGGCGGCAGCCGCCTGTGGCGCCGCGCAACGGGCCGCAGCGCGCCCACCACGACAACCGAGGTGGCGACGAACAGCACGGCGCTTAGCAGTGCGCCGACACCGAGCAGGCTGACCGCCGCGGCGACCGCCGCGCCGACGGCGAACGGCAGCAGGTAGAAGCCGCCCTGATGCATCTCCCCCACGCCGAGCACGCCTGCCGCTATCAACCACAGGATCCACATACGCTCAGACTAGCTCTCTGCGATCAGCGCGCGCGCGAATTCATCGGGGTCGAATGGGCGCAGATCCTCGACCGACTCGCCGATCCCGATCAGCTTCACCGGCAGCCCGAGCTCGCGCGAGATCGCCAGCGCGATCCCGCCCCGGGCGGTGCCGTCGAGCTTCGTCAGCACGACGCCGGTGACGCCGGCCGTCTCGGCGAACAGGTGCGCCTGGCGCAAGCCGTTCTGCCCGGTCGTGGCGTCGAGCGTCAGCAGCGTCTCGTGCGGAGCCCCCTCGAGCTGCCGGGCGATCACGCGACGCACCTTGGCGAGCTCCTCCATCAGGTCGTCCTGCGTGTGCAGACGCCCGGCCGTGTCGATGATCACCACGTCGATGCCGCGCGCGCGAGCCTGCGCGATCGCCTCGAAGGCGACCGCTCCCGGGTCCGATCCCTCCGGTCCCGTCACGATCTCTACGCCGGCACGCTCCGCCCACCCTTCGAGCTGCTCGGTCGCGGCTGCCCTGAACGTGTCGGCGGCGCCCAGCAGCACGGTGGCGCCGAGCTCCTCGCGCAGATGCCACGCGAGCTTGCCGACCGTCGTCGTCTTCCCTGTGCCGTTTACGCCGACGGCCATTATCACCGTCGGCCTGGCGCGCACGTCGATCCGCCACTCGCCCCCGCCGGCCGTCTCGGCGAGCAGCGCGATCAGCCGCTCTGAGAGCTGCTCGCCGCCCTCCAGCGAGCCGGCTGCCGCCTCGGCCTCGAGCGTCCCGACGACGGACGCGGTCGTGGCGGCGCCGACGTCGGCCATGATCAGCGCCTCCTCGAGCCGTTCCCAGGTCTCGGCCTCGAGCGTCGTGAACAGCGTCGCCTGGATCTCCGACCCGAGCGCCTGGCGCGTCTTGCCCATCGACTCGCGCAGCCGGCGGAACAGGCCGCGCCGCTGCTCGGGGGCCTGCTCGGCCGCGGCCTCTCGGCCCTCGCCGGTGATGAACAGCTCGTTCCACTCGCGCGCCACGGCGGCGCGATGATAGGGCTTCGCCGGGGCGGGCGTCGCCGCTGCGCTCAGGCGAGCGCCGCGACGGGCGCGTCCTGTGGCTCCTCGCCGGGCAGCTGCCGCGAGAGCACCTTCGAGACTCCGTCGCCTCCCATCGAGACGCCGAACAGCCAGTCCGCAGCCTCCATCGTGCGCTTCTGGTGGGTGATCACGATGAACTGCGCACGCCCTGCGTAGCGGCGCAGCAGCGCCAGGAAACGGTCGAGGTTGAGGTCGTCCAGCGCCGCCTCGACCTCATCGAGGATGTAGAACGGGCACGGCCTGGCGAGGAACACCGCGAACAGGAATGCCAGCGCCGTCATCGACTTCTCACCGCCGGAGAGCAGCGTCAGCCGCTTGCTCGACTTGCCCGCCGGCGTGATCTCGATCTCGACGCCCGGCAGCTGCTCCTCCGCCGGGTCCTCCTCGCGCGCCTCCGCCTCCGCCTCCGCCTCGATCGCCGCGTCCTGGTCCTCCTCGGCGCCGGCCGGCAACGACTGGCCGCCGAGCACCGGCCGCTGGGTCTGCTCGTCCTCGACCAGGCGCAAGCGTCCTGTGCCACCCGGGAAGACGTCTCCCACGAGCTCTTCGAAGTTGCGAGCCGCAGCCTGGAAGGTCTGCTCGAAGGTCTCCTCGATCTGCCGGTCGGTCTCCTTGATCAGCGTCCGCAACTCTCGCAGCGCCGTCTCGAGGTCCGAGCGCTGCGCCTCGAGCTCCTCGACGTGCTCGACCGCCTCGGCGTACTCGTCCTGGGCCAGCGGATTGACCGGGCCGAGCTGCTCGCGCCGGCGTGCAAGCCGCTGCACGCGCTCCTCGAGCTCGCGCCGGCGCTCGGGCTCCAGCGGCTCGATCGGCGCAGAGGCCTGCCCTGTCGCGGGTGCTCCCTGCGCGTCGGCCTCACGCGGCCTCTCTTCCTCGTCGGCGCCGGCCCCCTCGCCGGCGGCCGGAAGGCCCAGGCGCTCGGCCACCGCGGCGCTCTCGAGCTCGGCCTCAGCGGCCTGGTCGCGCAGCCGCTGCGCTGCCACCTCGGCCTCGGTGACCGCCTCGCCGGCTGCGCGGAGCGCCGCCTGGATGCCGGCCTCCTCGGCTGCGCACTCGCGCAGCCTCCCGGCCATCTCCTCGCCGGCGCGACGATCCTGGGCGAGCTCGGCCTCGAGCGTCTGAAGACGCGCAGCGAGCGCCTCGGCGGCAACCGAGATCGCCGCCAACAGCCGCTCGGCCAGCGGCGCCGCGGCGAGATCGGCCTCGCGCTGCGCTCGCAGCCGCGCCTGACGCGTCAGCCGCGCCTGACGTTGCGCCGCGAGCTGCGCGGCCTGCCGGCGCTCGGCCGCCAGCTCGCCCTCGATCTCCGCCTTGCGGACGGCCAGCGGGCCCTCGGCGGGAGCTGAGCGGCGCCGCTCTATCAGCCACCCGGAGGAGCGCACCGCCTCGCCAGCCTCCGTGACCGAGCGCTCGGCGACGCGCAGCGCATCCTCGGCGGCGCTGCGCGCTGCTTCGGCCTCCCGTACGCCCTCGAGCGCCTGCTCACCGGCGGTCTTCGCGACCAGCTCGGCCTGCGCGACGCGCTCGACCTCGGAGACGAGCCGCTCGCGTTCGTTGCGTCGGGCCAGCAGCAGCTCGGTGCCGCCCTCGCTCAGCTGGCGGACCTCGCCGGAGCGAGCGAACCAGACGCGCCCGCGCTTGGTCGCGGCGATCCCAGCGAAGTCGGAGGGAAGGTCCTCGAGACGCTCGACGACCCAGGCATCGGCGAGCAGGCGGTTGGCCAGCGCGAGCACCTCGGGCGGCCCGCTCAACAGCTCCGTCAGCCGCCGTGCACCCGGCGCGGACGGCTGGGCGGGGGCACTCTGCGCGGCCGGGGCACCGGCGGGAGCTGCGAGCAGCGCGCTGCCGCCCTCCGGGCCGGCCCGGTCGAGCAGCGCCTCGGCGCCCGGCACGTCCTCGACGAGCGAAGCGTCGAGACGCCCCCCGAGCGCAGCCGCCAGGGCCAGCTCATAGCCGTCGGCCACCCGCAGCTCGGAGCTGAGCGGGCGCGGGCCGTCGCCGCTGACCCCCGGATGGCTGCGCAGAAACTGGTTGGCCGCGGCAAGCTCGGCGCCCACTCGCGCCGCCTCACCGCGAGCGCGGTGCGTGTCGCGCTCGGCGACGGCGAGCATCCCGCGGGCCTGCTCGGCGGCCTGATCGGCGCGGTCGCGCGCGGCGCGGGCCGCTCCGGCGTTCGCCTCGGCGCCCTGCAGCGCCTCGCGCTGGCTGACGAGCTGGCGCTCGAGCTCGAGCAGCTCCTGCTCGAGCTCCTCCGAGCGCCGCGCCTCGATCTCCGCCAGCTCGGCCTCAAGCTCGGCGAGCCGCCCGCCGTCTCCGTCCTGGGCCGGCGCCTCGTCCTGATCCGCACCGCTCGCGAGCTCCGTGAGCTCGGCCTCGACACGCTCGATGCGTCGCGCCAGCCGCTCGGCGTCCGCACCGACCTGCTCGGCCCGCAGCGCCAGTCGGTCGCGCGCCGAGCGCGCCTCGTAGCGACGGCCGGACAACGCGTCGTGTCGCTGCGCGCGCTCTGCCAGCGCCCGCTCGGCCTCGCCCCGCCGGGCCACGACCTGCTCGAGCGATGTCTCGATCGCGGTGCGCTCGGCACGCGCGCTGGCGACGAGCTCCTGCGCGCCATGAAGCTCGATGCGGCGCGCGCGCAGCACGTCGCGCAGCAGCTCCCAGCGAGCTTCGAGGATCTGGCGCTCGAGGCGCTCGTGCAGCTCGGCCGCTTCGGCCTGTCGCTTCAGCGGCCGCAGCCGCGTACGGGCCTCTCGCTCGATGTCCAGCGCCCGGTCGAGGTTCTCCTGTGTTCGTTCGAGCTTCAGCTGCGCGCGGCGCCGGCGCTTGCGGTGCTTGCCGAGCCCGGCCGCCTCCTCGATCAGCAGGCGGCGGTCGCGCGCCTTGGACGTCACGATCGCCTCGACTCGCCCCTGCGAGATGACCGAATGGGTCTCCTTGCCGAGCCCCGTGTCGGAGAGCACCTCGAGCACGTCGCTGAGCCGGCAGCGGGCGCCGTTGAGGCGGTAGCCGCCCTCGCCTCCACGCTCCAGGCGGCGCACGATCGAGATCTCGCTGAGCGGCAGCTCGACGGTCCCGTCGGAGTTGTCGAGCACGATCTCGACCTCGGCGGCGCTGCGCGCCTGCACGCCCCGGCCGCCGCCGAAGATCACGTCCTGCATCGACTGACCGCGCACGGCCAGCGGCGACTGCTCGCCCATCGCCCACAGGACCGCGTCGGTGACGTTCGACTTTCCCGAGCCGTTCGGGCCGACCACGACGCTCACACCGGGGCCGAACTCCAGGCGCGTACGGTCGGGGAACGACTTGAATCCGTTCAGCGTCAGCGACTTCAGCCGCACCGGGGCACCACCTTCGGGCTCATTCGCCGGAGAGCCGCTCGACGGCCATTCGCGCGGCCTCCTGCTCGGCGTGCTTCTTGCTGCGTCCCCGACCGCTGCCGAGCTCCTCGCCGTCGACCAGCGCAACGACCGAGTAGACGCGCTCGTGCGGCGGACCCTCCTCGCTGCTCACCTCGTAGCCGACCTCCGCGCCGCGCCTGGCGAGCAGCTCCTGCAGGGCCGACTTGAAGTCGACCGGATTGCTGAGCGCATCCTCGATCTCCGGCGCGAACGCCTCGACGACCGCCTCCGCCGTGCGCTCGTAGCCGCTGTGCAGGTAGCACGCGCCGATCACCGCCTCGATCACCGATGCCAGCACGCGCTCGGTTCCGATCAGCGCCGCCGCGCTCTCCCGCACCCCCGGTGGCGCCGCGGCGCGCAGCCGGTCCGGCAGCGCCAGCCGCTCGGCGACCGCCCGGCAGGAGACCCCCGATACGGCCTGGGCGCGGATCTTCGTCAGACGCCCCGCCCCGAACCGCTCGGCCTCCAGGCGCGGGTACAGGTAGGCCGTCACGGCGAGCGCGAGCACGCTGTCGCCGAGGAACGCGAGGCGCGTGTAGGAGTCGCCCCGCCGCTCGCTCCACGAGGCGTGCGTGAACACCTGGCGCGCCAGATCCTCCGGCAGCTCGTCCAGGAGTTCGGCCAGCAGCATCGTCGTCCTCGTCGCTACGCGTGCTCGGCATCGCCCGTGGGGTCATTGGCGAGCACGAACTCGACGGCCGCTCCGACCGTCAGGATCTCTGCCGCCTGCTCGTCGGACATCGCCACCCGGTAGGTGTCCTCGAGCTCCTGGACGAGCGTGTACAGATCGAGCGAGTCCGCCTCGAGATCCTCCTTGAAGCGGGTCGTCTCGCTGATCACCGCCGGGTCGAGGTCGAGCTCGTCGGCGAGGTGCTCGCGGATCAGCGCAAGGACCTGCTCGCGGGTCAGAGAGCTCATCGGCGCAACCTAGCGTCCGGCGCGGACGCAGGCGAGCGCCTCAGCGCGCCCGCCGCGGCAAGCGCTGCATGGGTCTGCCCGACGATGTCAGCGCTGGCTCCCAGACGCGCCCGCAGGATCGCCTGGGCGAAGCCGCGGCGGCTGAACCGCCCGTGCGGCACGACGCCGAGTCTGCGCAGTCCGAGCAGATACGCGCCGCCGGCTGTCTCCGGATCGATTTCGGCGCGCAGCCCGCCGAGTGAGCCTTTCAGCAGCAGCCCCCCGACCTTCCCCCGCTTCGAGGAGGCCGCGACGTCGCGGATCGCCCCGAGTATCGCCTGCGAGGTGCCCTCGAGCACCTTCAGCGTGATGTTGCCGGTGAGGCCGTCGGTGACGACGACGTCGGCGCGGCCGTTGACGAGATCGCCTCCCTCGATGTTGCCGACGAACTCGAACCCGTCGGCGCCGGCGGCGGCACGCTCGCGCAGCTCGATCCCGGTCTCGACGACCAGCGGGCCGCCGCGGGCGGCCTCCTCGCCGTTGGACAGCAGCCCGACTCGCGGCCTCGGCACGCCGAGCACGATGCGGGCGAGCGCGGCGCCCATGAAGGCGAACTGCACGAGGTGCTCCCGCCGCGCCTCGGCGCTCGCGCCCACGTCCAGAAGCGTCACCGGATGCCCCGGCACGGGCAGCGGCAGGGCGAGCGCCGGCCGGTAGATGCCGCGGTCGCGCTTGATGTTGAACGTGCCGGCGGCGAGCGCGGCGCCTGTCCCTCCCGCACACACGAGCGCATCGGCACGGCCCTCGGCGACCGCGCGTGCGGCCATCACGATCGAGGCCGTCGGCGTCGACCGGGCGGCGCTGACAGGGTCCTCGGCCTTGGCGATAGACACGGGCGCGTCGACGATCTCGACGCCGGACGGTGGATCGCCCAGCTCGGCGGCGGGCCCGAAGAGGATCACGCGGGCACCTTGCTCGGCGGCGATCGCCGCGCCGGCTGCGACCTCGGCGGGTCCCAGATCCGCGCCGTTGGCGTCGACCGCCACGACGGGGCCTGACGCTGTCGGAGGGCGGCTAGTCGTGGTCGTGATCGTGGTCGTGCCCCGGTGCTGCGGGCGCGACGATCTCGCGGCCCGCGTAGGTGCCGCAGACTGGGCAGACCCGGTGGGGCCGGCGCGGGCTGTGGCACTGAGGGCACGTGTTCAGCCCGGGCGTCGAGATCTTGTGCTGCGCCCGGCGCTTGGCGGTGCGGCTGTGAGACTGCTTTTTCTTGGGGACGGCCATCGCGGCCAGAAGGGTAGCAAGGCCGGACCCGCCGCCCGCCCCGCGCAGCCGGCTAGTCGAGCTTCAGCTCGCGCAGCTTGCTCCAGCGGGGGTCCGGCGCCGTCTCATGACTGTGATCGGGCCCCGCCTCGTTGAGATCGGCCGCGCAGACCGGGCAGAGGCCTGCGCAGTCCTCCCGGCAGAGCACCTTGGCCGGTCCGGAGAGAGCGATCGCGTCGCGCACCCACGCCGCGACGTCGAGGCGCTCCTCGCGAACGTACGGGCTCTGGAGCTCCTCGCCTTCGCCCGGCCGGTCGACCTCGCGCGCATCGACCTCGACGACAGGCGCGGCCGGCTGCAGGCAGCGCATGCATGGTCCCGCCAGCGATGCCGTGAAGCGCAGGTGCAGCGCGTAGCCGCCGCCCGACATCCGCGAGACTTCGAGCTTGACGGGCACATTCGAGGGGCTCGCGTCGTAGCGCTCGCCGCCCAGCGTGAGGCCTTCGGCCGGCACCTCGAGCGCAAGCCGCCGGCCCTCACCGGGGGTCAGCCGCAGCGCGTCGAGATCGAGATCGGGGGCGATCGGAGCCATGCGATTCAGGCTAGCGCCGGGCAGGCGCCGGGCCGGTCCCCGAGCGGGGCACCGGGCGCCTCTGCAGGACCGGCGCGGGGGTCCGCCGTCCCGACGCCGGGTCCTCGCGCCCCGGGCTAGGCCAGCTCGCGCTTGAGCACCTTGCCGGTCGCGTTGCGCGGCAGGCGCTCGAGGAAGACGACGTCGCGCGGGGCCTTGTAGCGCGCGAGGTTCTGCTTGACGTACTCCCGCACGTCGTCCTCGCTCAGCTGCCCGCCCTCGCGCAGGACGACGAACGCGCGCAGGCGCTGGCCCCACTGCTCGTCGGGTGCGCCGACGACGGCGACCTCGTGTATCGCGGCGTGGTCGGCGAGCAGGTCCTCGACCTCGCGCGGGAACACGTTCTCACCGCCGCTGACGATCATTTCGTCGTCGCGCCCGTCGACGAACAGGCGGCCGTCGCCGTCGAAATGGCCGACGTCGCCGGTGCTCATCAGCCCGTCGACGATCTCCTTGCCGCCGCCGCCGGTGTAGCCGTCGAACATCATCTCGTTGGCGACGAAGATCCGCCCGCCCTCACCCGCACGCACCTCGCGGCCATCGGCATCGAGCAACTTGACGACCGTCCCGATCGGCGGCCGACCGGCCGTGCCGGGCGCGGCGCGCAGATCGCTCGGCGTGGCGATCGTCGCCCAGGCGACCTCTGTCGAGCCATACAGGTTGTAGAGCACGTCGCCGAACACGTCCATCGCGCGTGTCGCGAGCTCACCCGGAAGCGCCGAGCCGCTGACGGCGATCACGCGTAGGCAGCTCGTGTCGTAGCGGGCGAGCGTCTGCTCGTCGAGCTCGAGAATCCGCTGCAGCATCACCGGCACGACGGCGAGAGCGCTGGCGCGGTGCTGGGACACCGCCCGCAGCGTCTCCTCGGGGTCGAAGTGGCTGCGCAGCACGAGCGTCGAGGAGAGAGCGAGTCCGAGCGTGAAGTGCGCGTAGCCCCACGAGTGGAACATCGGCGCGGCGATCATCGTCGTGGCGCGCGCCTTCAGCGGGATCTTCGAGAACAGCGCGGCCGCCGGCTCGAGCGTGTCGGGTTGCCGTCGCGCCGCACCCTTCGGCGTGCCGGTGGTGCCCGACGTGAGGATCACCACGCGTCCTTTCTCGGCCGGCGGAGGAGGCTCGCTGCCCGCGCCGGTGGCGATCAGCTGCTCGAGCGTCGGCTCGCCGGAGGCCGCCCGGCCGTCGGCTGCGACGACGTAGCGTTTGCGCCCCTGCGCGCCCTCGCCGACGAGGTCGGCGAACTCCTCGTCGTAGATCACCGCGAGCGGGTCTTCGCGTCGCAGCACGTCGGCGATCTGCGGCGCGGCGAACGCCGTGTTCAGATACAGCGCGCCGGCGCCGAGCTTCGCGCAGGCGACCGTCGCCTCGACGAAGCCGCGATGGTTGCGACACATGATCGCGACGTCGTCGCCTTCGCCGACGCCGGCCTCGCGCAAGGAGTTCGCCAGCGCGTTCGTACGAGCGTTGACCTCACGAAAGCTGACCGCGCCGCGGTCGTCGACGATCGCCGTCCGGTCGGGGAAGCGAGCCGTGCCGCCGAGGTAGGCCGCCGGCGAGCTCGGACCCCAGCGTCGCAGCGCGACAGCCGCTCGCAGCGCCTTGTCGAGGCGTTCCGGCTGCACGATCCCCGTCCCGAGCAGCGCACGCGCGACCAGCAGCTTGTGCCTGACCTCCTGCGCGTCCACCCGCCGGACCCTACCCAAACGAAACCGCGCGCAATCGCCAGCGCCCGAGCCAAGCGCGATGCGTCAGGGCGTCGCCGGGCAAGCGAGGCGTGGCGCAGGAAGCGAGGCGTGCCGGCCGATCGGTCGATCACACCTGATCGACGAGCGGCACGTGAGCGAGCGAGGACGCAGCGTCGCGCCGCGTCGCGGGGTCCTAACCGACTTCGGCCGGTTCGTCCTTGCCCTGCAATCGCTCGCGCCCGCGCTGCACCGCGGCGATGAACTTCGAGAGGTTGACCTCGAGCGTGTTGAGGATCTCGTCGGCGTAGTCCTCGGCGCCGAGGCGGATCTCGCGCTCGCGGGCCCGGGCGTCCTCGATGATGTCCTCGGCGGCGCGCTCGGCCTGCTTGGTGACCTCTTCGTCACCGATCAGCTGGTTCTGCTTCTCGCGCGCTTCCTTGATGATCCGCTCGGACTCGCGCTTGGCCTCGGCCAGCATCTCCTGGCGCTCCTTGACGATCCAGCGGGCCTGCTTGATCTCCTCGGGGATCGTGGCGCGCATCTGGTCGAGGATGTCGTAGATCTCCTCTTTGTCCACGCGGACCTGATCCGTCAGCGGGACGGGCTTTGCGTTGTGGACGAG
>JAOPZS010000112.1 GCA_025963965.1 Solirubrobacterales bacterium | reverse complement strand
GCGGGCCGCCGCCCGCGCCGTGGAGAACCCTGACGCTGCCAAGTCGGCTGAGCGGCGCGGGCAGGCGGTGAGAGAGCGACCGCACCTCGACGAACCCGCTGTGCGCGTCGACGATCAGCTCCATGACGGTTCCGGTCGGAGCCTTGGTGCCGCGCGGGCGCGAGCCGTTCGACGTGAAGTGTCCCCACACCGCGATCAGGTCGACAGCGCTGTGGGATTCGACGTCGCCCGGGCTCGACGGCGAGGTACTGCCCCCTTCGGGTTCCAGGACCGCCATCGCGTCTTCGAGCGTCCCGCTCGCGTACTCGATCGCACGAGGGTGGCGATCACCCCACGCCCTGGCTACGCGCAGGGCAACCCCTTCCACCCCTCTCGCTCCCAGGGCCGTGCCGCTGTCGGCCCCGGCGGGCGCGCTCAGAGCTACGACCGTCACAGCCGCAGCGGTCACCGCCACCAAACCTCTCGAAGTCAAGATCCGTGAAATATTCATCGCCTCCCTGTGTTGCTCCGATTCTAGATAATCAAACTGCCCAAGCGCGCGGAGTCTCGCCGCGGACCTCTCAGCGGCGCTTGCGCACCAAGTAGTTCGGGTTCTTCGCCACGACGTCGTACCGCCCGGTGCTCTTGACGTGACCGATCACCTGCCGGACCTGCCAGTCACCGGCGTCGTCGGAATCGTCGAACAGCAGCAGACCGCCCGGCTGAAGATGCTCGTCGCAGTTGAGGAAGTCGCGCATGGCGAACTCCTCCGTGTGATTGCCGTCGATGAACGCGAAGCTGAGAGGTCCGCCGAGCGTCACCTCTCTGCCGAAGCGCTCCCGCACCGGCCGCCGATCGCGCCACATCTCGAAGAACTCGTCGGAGCTGGCCTCGACTGCGATCGGCAGGTCCCCGGGGGTGAACGTGCGCACAGCACGCTCGAATGAGTCGATGACGAACTGCCGCAGCTCCTGCCTCGTCACGGGCGCCGCCGGCGGCAGGCCCTTCTCGGACCCCTCGAACTCCCACTTGTCGCAGCTGAACAGCGGCTCGCTCCGGCCATGCTTGGCCTTGAGGTAGCTGATGATGTTCGTCGAGAGGCCGCAGAAGGCCCCGATCTCGAGCATCGGCCCTGGCGGGGCCGACGCGATCGCGAGGTCGAAGAGGTGAAGGTTCCCCGGCACCTGCATGCCGGCATTGGCGAGCATCAGCCAGTCCAGGTACTCGTCGTGAAGCAGCACCGGCGGCCGCACGGCGCGGAGGACCACGCCGCGCGCGGCGCGCATCCGGGTGCCGACCCAGCTCGGGAAGCAGGCGCGCGGGGCGGCCGTGGCCGCCCCGTCACCCCGAGGATGCTGCCTTTCTAGCACGTCGAGAAGGCGATGTTTCCGAGCGCCGGATACGGATATGGGTTGCGCGCGACGCACAGGCCGCCGTCCACGTACCGGCTTTCCTTCAGCCAGTTGTGGGTGGTGTTTTCCCACCATCCGTCGGTGCCCTCGCGTCCCGTGTTCGCGGGCTTCGTGTTGGCCGCGATCTCGACGCCCACTTCGAGCTGGTTCGACCACGGCGGGAAGCCGGCGACGCAGCGTTCCTGGGTCTGGCCGAAGTACGCGCACCACGTGCCGTTGTGGGACTGGCCTGAGAGCTGGTACAGGTTGTTCGCGTTCCCGGGCCACGAGTAGGGAGCCACGTACTGGGAATAGCCGCTGGCGTTCTGCCACGCGTAGAACGGATGCAGCGAGCAGCAGTCCATGTATTCGCCCGACGTCTGGCCGGCCTCGATCCAGTAGCCGGACGCTCGGAAGGAGGCCCACTCCTCGTTGTCGACGAAGTCCCCGCTCGCCCAGCCGGGCACGTTCATCGCTTCGGTGTCCTGGTAGGCGAGCGTCCCTTCGACCCTTTCGACCCCTGTCATTTCCCAGTAGGCCACCGCGTAGCAGTGGTGCCCGTCGCCCTGGCTGCACGCTTCCCCGCCGCCGGCTTTGTGCCCCCAGCTCGCCGACGCGAGCCCTGGTGTCAACGCCGTCGCGAGCACCGCGAAGGCGCCCGCCAGCAGGGTCCTAGTCCAGGCCGCGCGCCGTCCCATGCCGCCCCCTCCCCGCGATGTGACGCGAGCCGTAGTTGATCTTCCGCCGGAGCTACGTGCCCCGGGCCACGCCGAGAACCCCATCAGCGGTCACCGACGTGGATTCCGAGCACGAACCCGTTGCGGTCGACGGCGACCTTCATCACCGGTCCGCTCGGCGCCTTCGCGCCCCGCGGCAGGTGCGCCTGCCCGAGCGTGAAGTTGCCGTGCATCGTCACGAGATACACGCTCCCTTCCGGTTCGCTGAGCAGCGCGCCCTGCGGCGCGGCCATCGCTGTCGCGGCTTCGGAGGTCGTGTCGGATTCGACCGCCACCGCAGGTTCAGCGTCGCCCGCAGCCGCGGCCCTCACGAGCGCGACTTCGCGCGCCTCGGAGGGCGCGATCGCGGGCGCCGGCGCGGCGGCCGCCGGGGTTGAGACGGCGCCCCCGGCCAACAGGGCGGCGGTGCCCCCGCCGAGGCCCGCAAGCAGCGTGAGCGCCGCAGCCATTCTCTTCTTCATCTGAGTTCCTTTCCTGGCGGCCCATCGGCGCCCCGTTCGTGTCGCGCACCGGTGTTCGCCGGCGCATGCCTCCTGAATCGATTGCGACACTACGCACCGCAGACACTTGTCCGCAACGGGTGTTTACCACCCCGGGATCGGCGGCCGCGCGGGACCCGTGCCGGGACGACCGACGCCACGCTGTCGGCGGGCCCGCTCCGGTGTCGGCTCAGCCGGCTCAGGCGGCCGGGCGGAACCCTGAGCAGACGACGCGCATCCACTCGATGCGCCCGGCGCGCCCGGACAGGTAGGCCTGCTGCTCGACTACGAAGCTGCCTTCGGGGTTCGTGATCGCGAAGCGGTATCCGACCCGTTCGCGGTCGGCGACCTGATCCGTCTCGAGTCGCTGGAGCTCCGTGATCTCGTCCTCCGGCTCGAACCAGTTGGCCAGGAGCGTCGAGAGGACCGTCTCGGGATCACTGGCGTCCCAGACCCTTTTCGGGGTGAGCCCGCGGAAGTCGATCTGCGGAGCCAGCAGCGCCGCCATCGCGTCACGATCCTTCGCCGCCAGCGCACGCGCGAACCGCGTGCCGAGCGTTGGCTCCTCTGACATGCCGCAATTGTCCTGGACCCGGCACGAGGCCGTCCGCCGCCCGGCAATCCAGCCGCGCGGCCGCTGCAGAGGGGGAGGCGGCCGCGCGGCGGAGTGCTGCCGCTTGCCCAGCGTGGCCGTCGCGGCAGACCTACTCATCGGTCTCGACCACCGAGGCTCCGTCCGACCTGCGGGCGGAACCCGGCGGCTCACCGCCGCGCGGGCACGCTGAGCATCGCCCTTATATCCACGGCAGACGGCCGTCTGCAAGACGTGTCTCTGGCATCCGCTGGCTCACCCTCCCACGACCGGCAGCACCAGAGTGCACGCGGGGCTGACCGGATGCTTCGGGTCGAGCGCCGTCAGGACGTCGGCGTCGGCGATGTGGTCATAGGGCATCGACAGGTGCTCGCCCTGATCGAGTGGGCATTGCGACTGCAGCAGGACGTTCGTCACGTGCTTGCCCGACAGGAACGCGGAGGTGTAGGGGGTGACGACCTCGTCGTTGGCTGACTCGATCACCGTGTAGCGGACCTTGCCGACGGTCTCCGAGCCGGCGTTCAGCTTCGCCAGGAACGGCGAGGATGAGGCCTGTTCTTCGCAGGCCTGGCAGAGCCCTGCGAACGAGTCGGCGCCCGGAATCAGGCTGCCGAGCGTGAACAGCCCGTTGACCGTAGTGCCGTGGTTCGACGGGGCCAGCCCGACAAGCGTCCCGACCTTCGCCGCCCCGCCGAGGAAGCGCAGGTAGTAGCGCGGCATCATCCCGCCCTGGGAGTGCCCGACGATGTCGACCCGGCTCGCGCCGGTCGCGGCCAGGACCTTGCCGACGAACGCCGACAGTTCTTCGGCCGACACCGCGATCGGGCCGGTGGCGTCGATGCCGAGCGCGCCGCTGCCGTTCGAGGGTCCGTAGTTCAGGGCGAAGACGCAGTAGCCGCTGTTGGCGAGCAGCGGCGCCAGCGCCTGCCAGTCGTTCGCCATGTCCAGGAACGTCCCGTGCACGAGCACGACGGGGCGCGGATGCGCCCTCGACGGGCGGCAGCTCCAGTTGTTCGCGCCGGGCGGCGAGGCGGTGGGGCTCGTGTGGGCGTAGCCCGTCACGCCGTTGTATTCGACCGGCAGCGAGGTGGCGTTCGCGGTGGCCGCGCCGGTGGCGAGGCATGCGAGTGCAGCGGCGAGCGAAACGGCAAGGCGACGGGGTGTCATCGGCTTCTCCCTCGGTGGTTGGCTCCGCGGCCCCGGAACCCGCGACACCCCAGCGCGGGTCCTTACAGGCGGCCTGCGTTTTGTATCAGATGCGCACGCCGCGCCGCGCGCGTGTCCAGCCGCGGGCCCCGTCTGACGCTCAGGCCGCGGCAGCCAGGCTCGCCATGTCGATGCCGACCACCTTCAGGCGCCTGCGCAGAGCATTGAAGGCGAACGTGTTGGTCTCTTCCATCGTGTAGTCGAGGATCGCGTAGTCATCGGGGTCGGCTCCGACGGGCACGAGCACGCCGGCGGCCAGCGGGATCAGCTCCGTCAGACGCGAGGCAATGCGCTGCTTGAGCGCCGGATCCTTGGCCTTCTCGCGCAGGAACCACGTCCCGTAGGCGACATGTCGGTGCTCGTCCTGGGAGATCAGCTTGAAGCCCTCGACCCACCCCGGGAGGATCGAGTTGCGCTCCATGTAATCGGTCAGCACCCATTGCCCGGTCAGCGCCAGCGTTCCCTCGATGATCATGTGGTAGAGCGTCACGAAGTCGACCTTCGCCTCGATGTCGGCAGGGTCGGCGATGAGCCGCTTGCCCCAGTCGACGAGCACGCCGTCGAACATCTCGATGAACGCCGGGTTGAGGTCCTCGCGCGCCTTCGCGAGGCGATCCTCGAAGCTGCCGTCGATTCCCAGCACCTGCTCGTAGAAGCGGTTGAAGTGCTGCGCGTGGCGTGCCTCGTCGACCTGCTGGGTCGCCAGGAAGGCCTCTTCGCTCTGGCTCTCATATGCCATCACGAGCCCCGAGAACTGAGTCGTGACGCGCTCCTCGCCGATGAAGAACGACGACAGGTTCCAGGAGAGCTGCTCGCGAAGCTCCTCGTCCATTGCCAGCCAGTCGCGGCGGTCCTGCTCCAGGTCGATCGTGTGCGAGGACCAGTTCTGGCGCTCCCACAGCTCATAGAGCTGCTGCGGGTCCATCAGCGTGACCGTCGAGAGCTTCGACTCGTCGGTGATCGTGCCGACGTCGCCCTGGCTGGTCAGGTCTAGGAGCGAGGGCATGTTCGTGGGGCCTCCTCGTGCGTCGCTGGAAAGTACAGCGACCATAACCGCTCATATGTCCTCAAGTCGAGGGCCGCCCGGGCCGATGCGAGTCCATGCGGCGATTTCTCCGCGAGAACCTCCTGTGCGCGCTGCTCGCAGCCGCTGGCTGCGCGGCGCTCGCCTGGTTGGGCCTCTACGGCCCCGGCTGGAACGACTACGAAGTCGAGCTGCAGCCGGCTGTCGAAGCGCTCGCCGCCGGTCACATCCACACTTTCCTGTCGCTCTCGCCCGTGTACGGCGGATCGCTGATCGAGCGCGCCCCGTTCGTGCTGCTCGGGAGCCTCGCCGGCGGCGAACCGGCGACCTACCGCCTGCTCGCTCTTCCCTGCCTGCTGGCCTCGGCGGCGCTCGGGGTCTGGCTGCTCGCGCGAATGCGCCGGGAGCGCCGGCCGCTGCTCGCGCGCGGGGTCGCGCTCGGCGTGTGCGTCGTGAACCCGGTGACCCTACGCGCGCTCGAACTCGGCCATCCGGAGGAGCTGCTCGGCGCCAGCGCCTGCGTCGCCGCGGTGCTGCTGGCGGGCGCGCCGAGTGTCTCCCGCCGCCGGTCGATCGCCGTCGGCATCCTGCTCGGGCTGGCGGTGGCCAACAAGCAGTGGGCGGTGCTCGCCGCGGGAGCCGTGCTGCTGGCGCTGCCGCCGGGCCGCCGGCTGTCGTGCGCATTCGCGGCGCTGGGCGCGGCGGTGCTCGTCGAGGCGCCGCTGCTGATCGGCGGCTCAGGCACGTATGTGGCGGGCGCGAGCGGCGTGGCGACGTCTTCCTCTGTGATCTTCCAGCCGGCTGAGGTCTGGTGGTTCTTCGGCCACCATGGCGCACTCGTGCACGGCATGTTCGGCGACGCAAAGCCCGGCTATCGCATAGCGCCGTCCTGGGCCGGGGAGATCAGCCACCCGCTGGCCGTGCTCGCCGGCTTCGCGATCGCCGCCGGGCTGTGGCTGCGAACACGCGGCCGGCGGATGCCCGCGGCCACGGCGCTGCTGGCGCTGGCGGTGACGATGCTCGCCCGCTCGATGCTCGACACGTGGGACACCGTCTACTACCTGCTCCCCGCGATCCTCGCGCTGCTGGCGTGGGAGACCGTCGGCACCTCGCGGCGCCCACCCGTGCTCGCCCTCGGGCTGACGGTGCTCGCCTGGGCGCAGTTCCAGTGGCTGCCCGGGCGTGTCTCCCCGGATGCCCAGTCGGCGATCTTCCTCGTCTGGTCATTGGCGCTGCTGGCCCTGCTCTGCGCCCGGCTGCTCGCCGAGGCGCCGCGCTCGCGCGAGTCTCGTACCGCCGATGCCGGCCCCGAGCGCCGTCCGCGCCTGGGGCTCGCGCCGCGCCCTCAGGAGATGACCGTCAGATCCTTCGAAAGGCCCGTCAGCACGTCGCGGCCCCCGTCGCGGACGACCGTCAGGTCCTCGATCCGGACGCCGAGCACGTCCGGCAGGTAGACGCCCGGCTCGACCGTCACGACGCTCCCGGCGGCCA
>JAOPZS010000056.1 GCA_025963965.1 Solirubrobacterales bacterium | reverse complement strand
TGGGCCCGCCTGGACTCGAACCAGGGACCTACCGATTATGAGTCGGCAGCTCTAACCAACTGAGCTACGGGCCCGAAGCCGGCGTCGGCCTGGTGGCCTTGGCCGGCCGGCCAGACGCTACCAGCGGACCCGGCTCGCCCGTGAGCGCGGCGCGGCGCCGGACGGGCAGGAGACGCAACTAGCCGATA
This sequence comes from Solirubrobacterales bacterium, assembly GCA_025963965.1. Lineage (GTDB taxonomy): Bacteria > Actinomycetota > Thermoleophilia > Solirubrobacterales > Solirubrobacteraceae > Palsa-744. The sequence continues at coordinate 32,924 of JAOPZS010000056.1, read as the reverse complement.
CCGGCCGTGACCATCGCGTGCTCGACCGCGAACGCCTGGCTTCGCGCGCCACCGGCATTCGGGTGCAGCGCCGCTCCTTCGGCTCCGTTGAGCGGTTCCATCCAGCGCGTCCCGACGGGCTGGCAGAGGTCATGGCCGACGCTGGACTTGTAGGTCTCGACGAAGACCGCGCCATTCGCCCTGGCGCGGCCCTTGAGAACCGAGTTGTACTCGCGCTCCAGGCCGTCGAAGAAGCGGTAGTCGCCGCTCGTCCATCCCAGGCTCGCGAAGCAGTTGCCGTGCCGCGGGAGCAGATCCGGATAGCCGATCACGAACACCTTCGCGTGCGGGGAGAGGACACGGATGCGGGCGATCGCCCCGCCGATGGCTTCGCCGTCCTGAGCGATCTGCGTGCGCAGCGAGCTTCCGAAGTGCTTCTTGCAGGGCGCGCCGATGTTCGCGACGTCTCCGGCGTCGCTCCAGGTGCAGTAGCCGACCGTCGAGGCGAAGAAGTTGTTGTCGTTGCCGCCGATGCTGAGGCTGACCACGTCCGTCGTCGCCGTCAGCGCGTCGAACTGCGGGGGCTGGTCGGCGTACTGAGCGACGGTCATGTTCGCGGTGCTCGCGCCGGCGCAGCTGACGTCGGTCAGCAACAGCCCCAGCGAGGCGGCCGTCAGATGCGGATAGTTCGCGCCAGACTGGCCGCAGTCGGCGACCCCTGACTGCGGCGCGATCCCGATACCCGACGTGTAGGAGTCACCGAGCGACACGTAGGACGCCGCGCCCGCCACGGACGGCGCCAGGCAGCAGAGGGCGAGCATCAGCACCGCCAGCGCGAGCCGGGCAGGTGCCCGGCTCCCAGCCGCCTCCGTCGCCATGTCGGCGTCGCTCAGCACTTCGTTCCCCTCCTGGCTCCTCGGCGGCAGCCCGACAGGCCCCCGCACGTCCACCAGACGCTACCAGCGGAATGTGGGATGCTCCCGCGCGCCGCCCGAAGGGCGGCCTTGGCGTCGGCTCAAAGAGGAGGCAGCGAAGATGGCGGCAGACCGGGCAGCGATCGTGACGGGGGCATCGAGCGGGATCGGGCTGGCGATCGCCAAGGTCCTCGGCGAGGAGGGCTTCGCCTTGACCGTCGCCTCGCGGCGGCCTGAGAAGCTCGAGGCAGCCGTGGCGGAACTGCGCGATCTCGGGCATGACGTCGAGTCGCTCGCCGTCAACGTCGCCGACGAGGCCGACATCAAGAAGGTCGTCGACACCCACAGGGAGCGCTACGGACGCCTCGATGTGCTCGTCAACAACGCCGGCGTCGGCATCGGCGCTCCGGTCGCCGAGATCCAGACCAAGCACATCGACATGCAGCTGGCGATCAACCTGCGCTCGATCGTACTCTTCTACCGCGAATGCACGCCGATGCTGCGCGAGGCCGCCGGCGAGCACAAAAACGCGATCGTCGTCAACACCTCCTCGATCTCCGGCAAGCGCGGCGAGGCGTGGCTGTCGGTCTACTCGGCCACCAAGCACGCTGTCGTCGGCTGGACCGAGGCGATGAACAAGGAACTCAGCGCCGACGGAATCAAGTCCACGGCCCTGTGCCCCGCCTTCGTCGACACGCCGATGACCGATTTCGTCAAGGAGCACGTCCCGGCCGGCGAGATGATCCGCCCGGAGGACATCGCCGAGTCCGTCCGGTTCCTGCTGCGCGTCTCCCCCGCCTGCATCGTGCCCGAGATCATGTTCATCCGGCCCGGCGACGCCTTGTAGCTGAGCCGGCGGCGGCCGCGCGCGCCGCTGGTTCGTCAGGCCGGCTGCAGCATGCGCGCTCGATGCGGGCGGGCGTCACCGGTGATTTCGGCCCCCGTGGCCTTCGCTCCCCGCCGCAGCCGTCGCGCGCGAATCTCACCGGCGGGGTCGTGCTCGTCGGGCTGGCGCCGGACACCGCGGCGGATCCGCTCGGCGATCAACTTGCGGTGCTCTGAGATCGCACGGTCGAGCTCGAGGCCGTCGGCCTCGTGGAGGCTGGCCTGCAGCTGCGCGAGGAGGATCCGCACCTCGCGCTCGGTCGCCGTGCGGCTGGGGCCTCGCGAGCGCGCGAAGCGGTCCCAGGACTTCGCGAACGAGGCGAAATCGGTGCGCCCGCCCCGGCGGTGAGCGGCGAGCATCGGGCAGACCCCGCCGGAGCCGTCGGTGTAGGCCCCGACGATGATCCGTTCCTGGGTGAGCACCGCGTCGAGCATCGCCCTGCGGGTCGCGACCGGCAGGCAGTCGATCGCGAGCCGAAGGCGCTCGATCGGGCTGCTTTGGCGGTCACGGTTTCGCATAGGCTGTGCCCCCGGACTGGCCGCCTGGCCAGCCGCGCGGCGGCGGCGCCAAGACTAGGCCAGCGCCTCTCCGCCGGCAACAAGACCCCTGCAGCTGAAAGGAAACTTGCATGAAGCTCGGCATCCACATCGGTTACTGGGGTCTCGGCCTCACCTCTGAGGACCAGCTGCTGATCGTCCAGGAGGCCGAGCGGCTCGGATACGACTCCGTGTGGGCCGCCGAGGCGTACGGCTCGGACACGGCGACCGTCCTCGGGTGGCTGGCCGGGCAGACGAGCAAGATCCGGCTCGGATCGGGGATCTTCCAGATGCCCGCACGCTCCGCCGCGATGACCGCGATGACCGCGGCGACGATCGACCAGCTCTCCGCAGGGCGCATGATCCTCGGCATCGGCTCGTCAGGACCGCAGGTCGCCGAGGGCTGGCACGGACAGCGCTTCGCCAAGCAGCTGCAGCGCACCCGCGAGTACGTCGCCGTCGTGCGGATGGCGCTGGCCCGCGAACGCGTCGAATTCCACGGGGAGACGCTCGACCTCCCGCTCCCCGACGGGCCCGGCAAGGCTCTGAAGCTGACGATCTCACCGGTGCAGGAGCGGGTCCCCATCTACCTGGCCGCGATCGGCCCGAAGAACACGGCCCTGGCCGGAGAGATCGCCGACGGCTGGATCCCGACGCTGTTCTCCCCCGAGCACGTCTCGGACCTGCGCAAGCTGCTGCAGGAAGGCGCCGACACGAGCGGCAAAAGCCTCGACGGCTTCGACATCGCCCCGACGGTCAGCCTGTGCATCTCAGACGATCTCGAGCAGGCGCGAAACACGATGCGCGCGTTCATTGCGCTCTACGTCGGCGGGATGGGCTCGCGCAAGCAGAACTTCTACAACCAACTTGTCAGTCGCTACGGCTATGAGGCCGAGGCGAAGACGATCCAGGACCTGTACCTCGACGGCAAGCGCGAGGAGGCGATGGCGGCGGTCCCGGAGAAGCTGATCGACACCGTTTCCCTGTGCGGGCCCAAGGATCTCGTCCGCGACCGTCTGGCCGCCTACCGCGACGCCGGCGTCGGCACGCTCGGCGTCACGCCGACCGCGTTCGACCGCGAGGAGCGCCTCGAGCAGATGCGGATGCTCGCCGAGCTCGCCGCCTGAGCCGTGCCGCGGCGATTCTGAGCACCACTCCCGTGCCCCGCCGGATCCTGCTGGGCGCATTCGGTGATCCCGGGCACGCGTTCCCGATGATCGCCCTCGGCCGAACGCTGGTCGAGCGGGGGCACGAGGTGACCCTTCAGACCTGGCGGCGCTGGGAGCGTCACGTGCGTGAGCAGGGCATGGCGTTCGCGGCGGCACCCGAGTACCAGGTGTTCCCGCAGGGGCCCGAGCCGCTGGACTTCTATGAGGCGGTCGTTCACGCCGCGCGCGACACCGAGCCGCTTGTGCGCGAGCTGGCGCCGCAGGTCGTGGTCGCCGACATCCTCACGCTGGCACCGGCGTTGGCGGGCGAGATGAACGGCAGGCCATCGGCGACGCTGATCCCGCACGTGTACCCGCACGGGCGCCCGGAGCACCCGATCTACTCGCTCGGGGCGCGGATGCCCCGCACCGCCGCCGGACGGGAGCTGTGGCGGCGGGCCCAGCCGATCGTTCAGAGCGGCCTGCAGCGCGGCCGGCGCGAGCTGAACGAAACGCGCGCGCGCCTCGGCCTGCCGGCCCTCGACCGCGTCCACGGCGGCATCAGCGCGGAGCTGGCGATCCTCGCCACCTTCCCTCAGCTCGAGTACCCCCGGGAGTGGCCGCCGAACGTGCACGTCGTCGGGCCGCTGATGTGGGAGCCACCGGCCGAGGACGCCGTCGCCCCGCACGGCGGTCTCGAGGAAGCGTTCGCGAAGCCCGACGAGCGTCCGCTCGTGCTCGTCGCTCCGTCGACGGCTCAGGATGGCGAGCACCGGATGCTGCGCGCCGCCCTGCGGGGCCTCGCCGACCTGCCGGTGCGGGTGCTGGCGACATACAACCGCCGGCTGCCGCCGCGGTCCCTGCAGGTTCCGGACAACGCGACGGTCCGCGACTGGATCGTCTACTCCCGCGAGATGCCGCGCAGCGAGGTGGTCGTCTGCCACGCCGGGCACGGCACGCTCGCACGGGCGCTCTCTCACGGCTGCGCCGTCGTCGCCTGCCCGGCAGTCGGCGACATGAACGAGAACGCCGCGCGGCTCGACTGGGCCGGCGCGGGCGTACGTCTCCCGAGGAGGTTCGTGACTCCGCGCACCCTGCGGGCGGCGGTGCAGCGGGCCCTCGACGAGCCTTCGATACGCGCGCGCGCCGGTGAGATCGCGGCTTGGTCCGCGGCGCACGACCCGGCTGCGAGGGCGTCTGAGCTCGTCGAGCAGCTGGCGGCGCGCAGCTCTCGTTCATAATCGGTCCATGAACGACGCCGTCCCGCGCTTCCTGGCCGCGACGGAGGCCAATGACATGGCCGCCGTCGCATCGACGCTCGCCGCCGACGCTACGCTGCCCTCGCCGGTGATCGGGCGCGCAGTCTTCAAGGGACGGGCGGACGTCCTCGCGGTGCTGACCCTCGTCTACGGGATGATCCGCGACGTGCGCTGGGAGGCGCCATTCGGAGAGGGGTCTCGGTGGACGGCGATCGCCGAGGCACGCGTCGCCGGTCTCTACATCGGCGATGCGATGGTGTTCGAGCTCGACTCCGATGGCCTGATCGTGCGTGTGCGCCCGCACCTGCGGCCGCTGCTCGCGACGATCGTGTTCTTCCTGATGATCGGCCCGCGCGTCGCCCGCCAGCCCGGGCTTCTGCTGCGGGCGATGCGCAGCTAGAGCCGCAGGCGCGAGGAGCTCGAGCGCCCGGACGGCAGCACGTCGAGCAGATCGACCAGCTCAAGGAGCCTGTGGACCTGGCCCCGGCCCGGGACCAGCTCGAACCTCGGGGCTTTCGTGGCCGACATGACAGAGCGGAGCCCGCAGCAGTCCATGAACGTCAGGCCGGTGAGGTCGATCGTGATGGCTTCGGCACCGGCGGCCTGCGCCGATTCGATCATCCGATCCAGGTGCGGTGCGGAGGCGAGGTCGAGCTCGCCGATCGGCCTCAGCGTGTGCGTGCCACCGGCGACGGCATCCTGGACTTCGAAATGGATCGGAGGTTGCGAGCGTTGCGACCCCCTCTTCGCTGAGCTAGGCATGCCGTCCCTTCGAACCGTCGGCGGTCTGTGCGACCTCGTTTGCCACCCTTGGCGACCGCCCCGTCTTCACTCCCCGCGCACGACCGTAGCGCGCTCGGGCCCGCGTGTCCAGGGTCCCCCTGCACCCCGGTCCGCACGCTTACCGCTAACTCCGACCTACTTGTGCTCGACGGGCTTCAGACCCGCTTCGCGCCTCTCGCGGTAGGCATCGCGCACTCGCTGCAGCCGCGCAAGATACTGATCGAGCTTGCGGTCCTGCGACCCGTTCGGCGGAGCGAAACGACGCTTGTTCACGTCGGCCCACGCGATGTCCTCACGTTCCCCGATTTGAAGGACATACCCCGCTGCTGGCCGCCGCTAATCAGGAACCTTCCTCGGGGCCCCGGCGGTCGAGCGGATCGAAGCAACTCCGGGGGTGGGACTCGAACCCACAACCTACCGGTTAACAGCCGGTTACTCTGCCATTGAGCTACCCCGGACAACGTGTCTCTGAAGTCGGTCCGGTAGTCGGCTCCAACCGGCCCGTCCTCGACTTCAGAATGGCAATTAGAGCACAGAAGAATGCACGTGCGCGCCTCGGCCCGGACCAAGCGCTGGCGCCCCGGGCGAAGCGGGGACCGCCCGCCGGAGATCTAGACCCCGCGGTCTCCCGTCTCTTCGAGCACGCGCGCATACGCCCTGTCGAACTCGATTTTGAGTGCGGCCTTCTCGCGTGCCAGGCCCGTCACGTCCGTGCCCTCCTGTCCTCGCGCCCGCTGGATTCCCCGCTCCAGCCGCGCCAGCTCGAGCTGCAGGCGCTGCACCTCGAGCATCCCCGGATTCGGTGCTTCCCCACCGGCCTGCACGATCAGCTCGGCCAGCAGTCCCCTGAGCTGCTCGTCGCCATTCGGCCCGCTTCCCTCCTCCGCGCTCTCCCCCGGTGCCTGCGCCATCGGCGCCTCGAGACCGCCGTCGCGCAGGTGCAACGCCGCCCGACGCAGCAGATCGTTCGAGAAATCCCGTTCGACGTCGAGTGCGTGCAGCGCCACGGAGCCCTCCTCGGGGGCGGCGATGCAGAGCGCCAGGAACGCCCGCTCGGTGTCCTCGCGCCGTGACACGCCGCCGGACGCCCCTCCTGGTCCACCTCCGTTTCCGCGCCGTGCCTGCGTGGCCGCGCCGCCCTGTCCCGATGACGCGCCTCCGCCGGAGCTGCGGCCCCCGGCGCCGCGCGCGCCGCTCCGCCCGGCGCCGCGCGCCAGCAGCTGCTCGGCCATGCTCTCCGGCAGCGCCAGGCGGCTCGAGACCAGCCGCGTCAGCTCCATCCGCATCGCGCTCGGCGGCAGGGTCGCGAACACCGGCCGCAGCTCCTCGATGACCCTGTCGCGCCCCTCGGGGCTGCCGGTCTCCCCCGCCGCGAGCACTCGCTCCACGCGAAACCGCACGAACGGCACCGAGCGCTCGACCGCCGAGGCGATCGCCTCGGGCCCGTCGCGCTGGATCAGCTCCGCAGGATCCGCCCCCTCGGGCAGCGCCACAACGCGCAGCTCGAGCTTGCGCTTCGCCGCCAGCGCCGAGGCGCGCAGCATCGCCTCCTGCCCGGCCGTGTCGGCGTCCAGCGCCATCAGCACCGTCTGGGCCATCCTCGCCAGCTCGCCGACCTGCTCGGAGGTCAGCGCCGTCCCCATCAGCCCCACCGCGTTTCGCATCCCCGCCTGGTGCAGCGCGATCACATCGGTGTAGCCCTCGCACAGGATCACCTGGCCGGCCTTGGCCGCGTGCGCCCGCGCGAGATCCGCTCCGTACAGGTGAAGCCCCTTGTGGTAGACGTCGTTGTCGGACGTGTTCAGGTACTTCGGGCGGCGCCCGCCGCCGCCGTCGCCGCGCCCCGGTCCTCCCCGCTCAGCCGCGTCCTCGTCCTCCATCGCCCGCGCGCCGAAGCCCAGCACCCGACCGCGGATGTCCGAGAGGGGAAACGTGATCCTCGAGCGGAACCGGTCATAAGGCCGCCCGTTCTCACGCGAGCGCTGCGCGAGCCCCGTGGCGTACAGCTCCGCCTCGGTGAAGCCGCCGCGGCGCGAGGCGAGCAGGACCCTGTCCCACGCACTGGGCGCGTATCCCACCCGGAACTCGCGCAGGATCTCCTCGCTGAGGCCGCGGCCGAGCAGGTACTCGCGCGCCTTCGCCGCCTCGCTCGACTCCCACAGGACGCGCTCGTAGTAGCCGGCCGTGCGCGAGAGCAGCTCGAGCAGCCGCTCTCGCTTCTTGCGGCGCTCCGCCTCGCGCGGGTCCTCCTCCTCCCGTTCGAGCTCGATCCCGTAGCGCTCGGCCAGCAGCTCGAGCGCGCCCCGGAAGTCGACCCCCTCGGTCTCCTGGACGAACGTGAACAGGTCGCCTGAGGACTGACAGCCGAAGCAGTAGTAGACCTTCTGCGTCGGGTCGATGCCGAACGACGGCGTGCGCTCCTCGTGGAAGGGACACAGACCCTCGTAGCGCGCCGGGCCTGCACGCCGCAGCTCGGTTCGGGCGGAGACGAGCTCGACGAAGTCGACCGCGTCACGGACCCTGTCCTTGGACTCCGTCTTGTAGAGCGCCACGGCGCAGACGCTAGCGGGCGAACGCCCGCGGTACCTGGAGCTCGCTGTACTCCCTGATGCAGTACCTGTCGGTCATTCCGGCAAGGTAGTCGGTGACCCGCTGGGGCAGGTCCGCCTCATCCCCCGGCAACAGCTCAGGATGCTCGACGTAGTGCTCGAACAGGCGGCGCAGCACGGCGGCGATCTTCGCCCGCTCGGCCCTCACGGCCGGCCCCAGGTACACGCGCTCGAACATGAAGTCGCGCAGCGCCGCCATCGCCGGGCCCGCGTCCGGGCCCTGCACGATCTCACCGGCCCGCTCAGAGTGCTCGACCATGTCGTGGACCAGCGCGTCGATCCGAGCCGAGCCGCTGTGGCCGAGCACCTCGATCGGATCCGCCGGCAGCTCGCCCTCGCTCAGCAGCCCCGCCCGCACGGCGTCGTCGATGTCGTGGTTGATGTAGGCGACACGGTCGATCAGCCGCACGATCCGCCCCTCGAGCGTCGCCGGCAGCGGCGCCCGGCTCGAGTGCCGCGCGATCCCGTCGCGCACCTGCTCGGTCAGGTTCAGGCCGCCCGCGACCCGTCCCCGCATCGAGCTCGGCGGCGCTTCCAGGCGCTCGACGATCCGCAGCGAGTGCTCGTAGTGGCGGAAGGACATCGCGAAGCGCTCCCGCAGGCAGTCGTCGAGCACCTCCTCGCCGATGTGCCCGAACGGCGGGTGGCCGAGGTCGTGGCCCAGCCCGATCGCCTCGGTCAGGTCCTCGTTCAGGCGCAGCGCCCGTGCGACCGTCCGCGAGATCGTCGTCACCTCGAGCGTGTGCGTCAGGCGCGTCCGGTAGTGGTCCCCGCGAGGCGAGACGAACACCTGCGTCTTGTGGGTCAGCCTGCGGAACGCCTTGCTGTGCACGATCCTGTCGCGGTCGCGCTGGAACGGTGTGCGCAGCGAGCAGTCCTCCTCGGGATGGGTCCTCCGCGGCGGGTAGGAGCGGGCGGCCAGCGGCGCGAGCACGCGCTCCTCCTGCTCGCGGATCCGCTCCGCGAACTCCTCCGCGACGATCTGTGCTCCGGTCGGGCTCACAGCTCGATTCTCGCACCGGCCGCGGCCGGGCCCGGGCTCTAGCCCTGCTTTTTCCAGTCTTTGCGGCCCATCAGCCGGTGCGCCCAGTGCTCCCAGTTGGACTCCGCAGGGTCCTCGCGGTACTCCGGCGCCGCGCCGCCCGGCACGGGCAGCTCGGCGACGGCGGTCGCGTTGATCCGCAGGTCGACGCCGCGTTCGTGCAGCGAGTCGATGTCCTCGGCCGGCACGAAGCGCCTGCCGAGCCGTGGTGTGTTGATCACGAGCCCGTGGAAGATGTCCTGGTCGGGCGCGGCGACAACGTGGTGCACCGTGCCGACCTCCTCGCCGTCGCCGCTCAGCACCCGGACGCCCTTGTCGAGCACCGGATAGGCGATTGGCTGGCCCTCGTCCACGGACCCAACGATAGCCGCGCCGGGACCGCCGAAGCTAGGCGGCCGCGAACGCCGGCATCAGCCGCACGTGGGCGTGGTGCTCGAGCGTCGCCGCGACCGCCCGTTCGACCTGCCCGAGCGCCTGCTCGCCCGCGACCGGCGCCTCCGTCAGCGACTTGCCGAGCGCATCCGCCATGAAGCCGTGCGCCTCCTCGCCGAGCGCGAACGATCCCGCCTCGCACGCCGCGCAGACGACTCCGCCGGCGGCGCCCGAGAAGCCCACGAGGTGCTCCGGCTCACCGCAGTTCGCGCACGCTCCGAGCTGCGGCGCGAGACCGGCTGCGAGCAGCAGCTTCAGGCGGAAGCTCAGCGACCCGCCGCGCCCGGCCGCGCCAGACCCGCCGTCGGGCGCCGCCTGTGCGTCTAGCAGGGCGAGCTGGCGGCAGAGCAGGTTGAACACTCCCGGGTGCGGCTCGCCCGTCTCGAACATCCTTCCCACCGCGTCGCACGCCCGCGCTGCCGCGTCCAGCGCCCGGGCATCGGTGCGCAGGCGCGCGTGCGGGTCGATCGTCTGCGCGCCCGTCACCGTCAGCAGCTCCCCGCGCCCTTCGTGCAGCTCGGCCTGGATGCGGAAGAACGGCTCGAGGCGACCGCCGAAGCGGCTGCGCGCCCGGCGCACTCCCTTCGCGATCGCGCCGACCCTGCCGCGAGCGGGCGTGTATAGGTGGAGGATCCTGTCAGCCTCCCCGTAGCGCATCGAGCGCAGCACGACAGCCTCTGTCTTGACAGGTCCTGGCACGGGTAAAGCGAGTCTAGGCCCGCGCCCGGCGGGCGCCGGTCTGCCCCCGATCGACTCCTATACTTAATGAAGTAATGAGTGCCGACACGCAGGTCATCGTCTACACCACCGACCCGTGCTCCTTCTGCGCCCGCGCCAAGGGTCTGCTGAGCACGCGCGGCATCGAGTACGCCGAGATCAACCTCTCCAAGGACCCATCCGGGCGCATGGAGCTGGTGCAGCGGACGGGCATGATGAGCTTCCCGCAGATCCTCGTCGGGGGGCGCCTCGTCGGCGGCTTCAAGGAGCTGCTCGCGGCCGAGCAGGACGGCCGCCTGGACGAGCTTCTGGCGGAGGCTGCCTGACTCTCCGCCGCGGCCGCGGCTGGCAGTGCTCGCAGACGTAGGTCCCGCGTCCGGCCACGACGATCTTGCGGATCGCTCTTCCGCAGCGCACGCACGGCTCGCCGGCTCGCAGGTGCACGAGGAAGCGGTCCTGGAAGGACCCGCGGACGCCGTCGATGTGGCGGAAGTCGTCGATGCTCGCCCCACGAGCGTCGATCCCGGCCTGCAGAGCGGCGATCACGCCCTCGCGCAGCGCCTCTGCCTGGGCCCGCGTCAGCGATCCGGCCGCGCGCAGCGGATGGAGGCGGGCCATGAACAGCGCCTCGTCTGCATAGATGTTCCCCACGCCGGCCAGCCGCCGCTGGTCGAGAAGCATCGCCTTGATCGGCGCCGTGCGGCCCCTCATTACCAGCCGCAGGTACTCCCACGTGAAGCCCTCGTCGAACGGCTCGAGCCCGAGCCGCGCATCGAGGAACAGCGTCAGCGCGTCGGTGCCGAGCAGCAGCTCTCCGGTCCCGAAGCGGCGGGGGTCGGTGATCGCCAGGCGCACCTTCCCCTCGCCGGCGCGGCGGCCGAGCAGCATCCGCACCCGCGTGTGGGCCGGCTCGCCGTCGGGCTGGGCCAGCACGGACCCCGTCATGCGCAGGTGCTGGGCCAGGTGCAGGTCACCCTCGAGGTTCCACAGCAGGTACTTGCCGCGCCTGCCGAGCGTCTCAATGCGCCGTCCGCGCAGGGCGCTCTCGATCTCGGCCGGCGCGAGTGGCCGCGGCCAGCGTGGGTCGAGCACCTCGATCTGCTCGATCCGCCGGCCCTCCACGAGCGGCGCAAGCTGGCGGCGGATCGTCTCGACCTCGGGTAGCTCGGGCATCGGCTCAGCTTAGGAACGGCTCGCCCGGCAGCCCTGGCGCGCCGCGCCCCGTCAGCCAGCTCAGCACGCTCGCGCCGACGTCGGCCATCAGCCCGTCGTGACGCGACCCGCCGTAGCCGCCGCCGCGAGCCGCGCGGCGCGCCATCGGGCCGGTCAGCGCCAGCAGCGGCGCGTACTCGCGCGTGTGGTCTGTGCCGGGGTGGACCGGGTCGACGCCGTGGTCGGCCGTGACGATCAGCATGTCCCCCTCGCGCATCGTCTCGATCAGCTCGGCCACACGCGCGTCGATCTCGCGTAGCGCATCAGCGAAGCCCGCGATGTCCTTGCGGTGGCCGTAGACCTGGTCGGTCTCGATCAGGTTCGCGAACACGAGCCCCTCCTCGAGCTCCCTCGCGAGCACGGCGACGGCGTCGAGTGCCTGCGCGTTGGTCGAGCCGGGCAGGGAGCCGCTCAGCCCGCGCGCGGCGAACAGGTCCTCGATCTTGCCGACGCCGATCACGCTCTTGCCGGCCTCGGCCAGCTCGTCGAGGTAGCTCCGTCCCACCGGAGCCAGCGCGAAGTCGCGGCGCCCGGGCGTCCGGGCGAAGCTGCCCGGCTCACCCGTGAACGGCCGCGCGATCACGCGCCCGACCGCGTCGGGACCGGACATCACCTCGCGTGCCTGCCGGCATGCTTCGTAAAGCTCCTCGGTCGTGACACGCTCGGTGTGCGCTGCGAGCTGCAGGACCGAGTCCTGGGAGGTGTAGAGGATCAGCGCTCCGCCGCGCAGGTGCTCCTGGCCGAACTGCTCGATCGCTGCAAGCCCGTTGTCGGGGCGGTTGCAGATGACGGCGTGGCCCATCGCCTCCTGCAGGCGCGCCACCAGCGCGGCAGGAAAGCCGTGAGGGTACGTCGGCAGCGGCGCGGGGAGCGTCACGCCCATCAGCTCCCAGTGCCCTGTGATCGAGTCCTTCCCGGGACCGAGCGGAGCGAGGCGTCCGTGGATCGCCGGGCCGCCGGGCGGCTCGACTGCGACTGGCGGCACACCCTCGATCGGCACGATCGAGCCGAGCCCCAGCGCCCCCATCGCCGGCAGCTCCAGGCCGCCGTGCGCATCGGCGAGGTGGCTCAGCGTGCAGGTCCCCTCGTCTCCGTAGGCGGCCGCGTCGGGAAGGGCACCCGCGCCGCAGGCGTCGATCACGAGCACGAACGCTCGCCGGGCCGGGCTCTCGGTCATGCCCGATGTCTATCGGGAAGCGATCTCAGCCGCCGCGACGGGCAGCGTCCCCGCCGGTCCGTCCGCTGCCGCTCCGGCAACGGCACGCGGGTGCGCGCCGAAGTAGGCGTCCTTCAGCCGGTCGGCGGACAGGTGCGTGTAGACCTGGGTCGTCGCCAGGTCGGCGTGCCCGAGCATCTCCTGCAGCGAGCGCAGATCACAGCCGCCGGCGAGAAGGTGGGTCGCGAACGTATGGCGGAGTGTGTGCGGGCTCATCTTCTCCTGCAGCCCGGCCCGTCGGGCGTGGCCCTGGACGATCTTGTAGAGCCCCTGGCGGGTCAGCTCGCCGCCGCGGTGGTTGACGAGCAGCCGCGCCTGGACGTGGTTGCCGACCAGCTCCGGCCGCCCACCCTGCAGGTACACCGAGAGAGCCGCGAGCGCCTGGCGTCCGACCGGGACGATCCGTTCCTTGTCGCCCTTGCCGCGGGTCCGCAAGAGGCCCTCCTCGATGTCCAGGTCGCCGAGCTCGAGGCCGACGGCCTCCGAGGCGCGCAGACCGCAGGCGTACATGACCTCGAGCAGCGCCCGGTCGCGAAGCGCCAGCGGCGAGGAGCCGCGGGGCTGCTCGAGCAGCCGGCGCACCTCCTCGCGCGAGAGCACCCGCGGCAGCCGCTGCGGCTTGCGCGGCCCGTGCAGATCGGCCGTCGGGTCGTGTGAGATCGTCTCCTCGCGGCGCAGGTGGCGGTAGAACGAGCGCAGGCATGCGACCTTGCGGCCGAGCGTCGTCGGCGCGACGGGCGGGCGCTCGCCGTAGCCTTGGGCGAGCTCGTCGAGGAAGTCGGCCAGGTCTGAGTGCCGCGCGCCCTGCACGCTCAGCCCGTGCCGGTCGAGGTACAGCGAGAACTGGTGCAGGTCCGAGCGGTATGCGTCGAGCGTGTTGCGCGAGAGACCGCGCTCGAGCTCGAGGTAGGCCAAAAAGTCGCCGACCAGCCGCTCGGCGCTGTCGCCTTCGCCACCGGCCTTTGCCGCGGGCTCCTCTTCGGCGGCGGCGCCGCTTGCGCCGGTGCCGGCACTTCCGGGAACGGCCTGACCGGGGCTCCCCGGCGGGGCCGCCATCGGGGCGCTCGTCGCCGGGGCGACAGTTTCGAGGTGGGCCATACGGTGAGCTTCGCGCCCGCCGCGGTCCCTCCTTGGCGGTGCAATCAGGCGTTCAGCCGGCGCGCGAGCCAGAACAGCGCGATCAGCGTCTTCGCATCGCGGCACTCGTGCAGCGCGCCGTCGAGGTCGCTGAGCGGCCAGCGCACGATCTCGATGCGCTCCTGCTCGCCGCTGTCGGCGCTCGCCTCGTGCAGGGCGCTCGCCGCGAACAGGCGCACGCGCTCGTCGGTGAAGCCTGCGCCGGTGTAGTAGGTGAGGATCGGCTCCCAGCGCTCGGCGCCGCGGCCGATCTCCTCGGCGAGCTCCCGCTGCGCGGCGGCCAGCGGCTCCTCGCCGCGCTTGTCCAGGCGCCCTGCCGGGATCTCGAGCAGGTCGGGCTCCCCAACGGCCTCGCGCGGCTGGCGCACGAGCCACACGGCCTGCTCGTCGTAGGCGAGGATCCCGACCGCGCCCGGATGGCGGACGATCTCGCGTGAGACCTCTTCGCCGTCGGCGTGCCGGAAGCGCTCGATCCGGACCTCGATCAGGCGCCCGTCGTAGACGGTCTCTCCGCCGAGCGCCTCGAAGGCCCGCGGCGAGCGCCCACCGCTCGGCGCCGGCGAGCCGTTCACGCCGCCTCGCTGCCGCCGTCGCCGGCCTCGACCGCTTCCATCGCCTCTCCCGTCACGTCGCGGCCCTCGCCGTGGTCCCGCGCGGTCGCGCCGGCGGTGGCGGACCGGGCGAGCTCGCCGAGCGCGGCGCCGCCCGCGAGGGCGGCACCGAAGAAGAGCGGGTCCTCGGTGATGCCGCGGCCCATCGTCTGGGCGGGCAGGCCGCTGGCGGCGTACGCGGGAAGGTCGACCTTCGCGCGGCGCCAGTCGTGGCGGGTGATCCGCGCCGGGCGCTCGACATCGAGGGCCAGCGCCGGACGGTTGCCGCCGGCCTTGCCGAAGACCTCGCCGAGCCCGGCCCGCAGCTCGGAGCCGACCGGCGAGCGCATGCCGGCCGGCAGGGCGACGCTGACCGGCTCGAGCAGCAGGTCGAGGACGGTCAGGGTGTGGTGGGAGATGCCGCGATGGCGCTCGCGCGTGTCGGCCGAGGACATGCGCGGGACCAGCAGCGTCGGGCAGCCGAGGGCGAGCGCGACGTGAGCGCTGTCGAGGGCCACGAGGCCGCCGTGGCCGAGCCTTGAGGAGGACCCGACGATCCCGGGGCCCGGACCGCAGACGGCGGCGTCCCAGCCGAGCTCGCCGAGGCCATGGTGCAGCGCGCCGGCGGTGGTCACAGCCTCTCCGTCGCCGCCGAACGCCGCCCCCGCCGTCAGGTGGCCCGCCAGCATGCCTGCGTCGCTCAGCGCGGCGACGGTGCGCGAATGGCCGCCGGGCAGGGCGCCGCCGACGGTCTGCACGTATCCGAGCCTGCCCGCCGGGCGGATCTGGGCGAACGCCCAGGCGACGGCGGCGAGCTGCCCGTGCAGGGCGAGCACGGCGACGGGGCGCTCGAGCGGTACGCGCAGCACGGCGTCGCGCTCGACCGGCATGACCGTGTGCTGCAGGCTCGTGTAGTTGAGCTTCATCACGTTGCGCCCGGCGCCACCGGGCGCGTCGAGCCCGCGCGTGAGGTTGACGTGCACGATGTCAAAGCCGCCCGAGCCGAGGCCGAGGTCGAGCGCCTCGACGTTGACGATCACCTCGTCGCCCGCCACGCACGGCCCGGTCAGGGCCGTATCGGCAATCGCCTCGCGCGGCGCCTCGGGCCGAGCGCCGAGCAGCTCGACCGTAAGCCGCTGCTCTCCGGCGGCACGGGTCCCGGAAGCCGGTGGATCGGCGTGCAGGACGGTTGCGCGGCGGAGCTTCAGCATCGCGGCTGGAAGCTACAGCGCCGCATCGGGGGCAAGCGCTGCGACCTCGTCGAGCAGGGCCCGGCAGATGGCCAGCATCTCCTCGAGCGCCGCGGCGGCGACGCGCTCCCCCGGCTCGTGGTTTCGCTCGGTGCCGTTGGCGAGGTTCACCGTCTGGAAGCCCGAGGCGATCAGGGCGTTGGCGTCCGAGCCGCCGCCGCTCGAGATCCGCACGGGCTCGTGACCGCGCGAGCGCAGCGCCGCCTCGGCGGCCCGCACGGGCGGCGCCGACGGCGCCAGGCTGTAGCCGGAGAAGGTGCGCCGTACGTCGACGTCGACGTCGCAGTCGCAGTCGGGACGGTTGGCGGCCTCGTGCACGCGGTCGACGAGCTCCGCGACGAGCGCCTCGCCGCGGGCGTCGTCGAGCCCGCGCACCTCGGCGACGAGCTCACAGCGTTCGGGAACGACGTTGATCGCGGTTCCGCCGCTGATCATGCCGACGTTGACGGTGCCCTCACCGTCGATCAGGCCGTGGCGCATCGAGCTGATCGCGCGGCTCGCCGCGAGGATCGCCGAGCGACCGTCCTGCGGGCGGATGCCGGCGTGCGCGGCAGCGCCGCGAAAGCGCGCCTCGATGCGGAAATGGCAAGGTGAGTCGATGATCACCTCGCCGATCGGCGAGGCGTGGTCGAACACGTAGCCGTAGTCGCTGCGTAGCGCCGAGGCGTCGAACTCGGCGGCGCCGGCCAGCGAGATCTCCTCGCCGACGGTGAACAGCAGCTCCAGGTCGACCGGTGCGCCCTCGCGGTACACGTCGCGGGCGAGCGCCAGCAGCACGGCGACCGCGGCCTTGTTGTCGGCCCCGAGGATCCCGTCGTTTGCGTTCTCCCAGAAGCCCTCCTCGAGCACCGGCTCGATCGGCGCGACGGGCGGCACCGTGTCCAGGTGCGCGCACAGCAGCACCGAGCGGGCGCCGTGGGTCCCGCCGGGCAGCCGCGCGAGCAGATTGCCGCAGTCGGCGCCGATCGCCTCGCCGGCGCCGTCCTCTGAGACCTCCAGGCCGAGCGCCTGCAGCTCGGCCTTCACGCGCTCGCCGCATGCGCGCTCGCGCAGCGACGGGCTCTCGATCGCGCACAGCTCGGCGAAGATCGAGTGCAGGTAGCGCTGCTCCAGCGTGCCGCCGGAGGTCGCTCCGGGGGCCGAGACGGTCACGGCCGGCTGGAGTGCTCGCCGGCGGCGCCGGCGGCGGCGGTGCGGGTGTCTGACACGCGCACCTCCTCGCGCTCCGGGGCCCGTGCCAGCGAGGCCGCGACGAACTCGCGGAACATCGGAGCTGGGCGCTCGGGGCGCGACTTGAACTCGGGGTGGAACTGCGAGGCGACGTAGAACGGGTGGTCGCTCAGCTCGACGACCTCGACGAGGCGCTCGTCGGGCGAGGTCCCGGACATCTCGAGGCCCGCTTTCTGCAGCTTCTTGCGAAGCAGGTTGTTGACCTCGTAGCGGTGCCGGTGGCGCTCGTAGATGACGGCCTCGCCGTAGACCTCCCGGGCGCGTGTCGCGTCGTGGAGCTTGATCGGGTCCGCGCCGAGGCGCATCGTCCCGCCGAGGTCGGCGACCTCCTTCTGCTCCGGCAGCAGGTCGATCACCGGGTGCGGCGTCTCGGGATCCATCTCCGTCGAGTTGGCGCCGTCGAGGCCGACGACGTTGCGGGCGAACTCGCAGACGGCGACATGCATGCCGAGGCAGATCCCCAGGTAGGGGATGCGCTGCTCGCGCGCGACGCGGGCGGCATGGATCTTGCCCTCCCAGCCTCGCCCGCCGAAGCCGCCCGGGATCAGGATCCCGTCGAGGCCTTCGAGGCGCTCGGCGGCCTGGCCCGGGTCGAGCAGCTGCTCGCTGTCGATCCAGTCGATCTCGACGCGTGCGTCCTGCAGCGATGCGGCATGGCGGAGCGCTTCGGACACCGACAGGTAGGCGTCCTCGAGCTGGATGTACTTGCCGACCAGGCCGACCTTGACCGTCCGGGTGGCCCGGGCGGCGCGCTCGATCGGCTCGGTCCAGCGCTCCATCTCCGGCGCCGGCGCCTCGATCGCGAAGTGCTCGAGGACGAACTCGTCGACGCCCTGCTCGCGGAACGTGAGAGGGACCTTGTAGATGTTGTCGACGTCGCAGGCCGAGATGATCGCCTCGACTGGAAGGCTGGCGAACAGCGCGATCTTGCGGCGGATGTCCATCGACAGCGGGCTCTCCGAACGGCACATCAGCATGTCGGGGGCGATGCCGATGCGGCGCAGCTCGTTGACTGAGTGCTGCGTGGGCTTCGTCTTCAGCTCACCGGCGTGCCCGATGTAGGGGACGAGCGTGAGGTGGATGAACATGCAGCGGCGGCGCCCGACGTCGACGGGGAACTGGCGGATCGCCTCGAGGAACGGCAGCGACTCGATGTCGCCCACCGTGCCGCCGATCTCGGTGATCACGAAGTCGACCTCGCTGGACTCGGCGATCAGCGAGATGCGCTGCTTGATCTCGTCGGTGATGTGCGGCACGACCTGGACGGTGCCGCCGAGGTAGTCGCCGCGCCGCTCGCGGCGGATCACGGTGTCGTAGATGCCGCCGGCGGTGACATTCGACGCGCGGCTCGTGTTGGCGTCGGTGAAGCGCTCGTAGTGGCCGAGGTCCAGGTCGGTCTCGGCGCCGTCCTCGGTGACGAACACCTCGCCGTGCTGGTAGGGCGACATCGTGCCCGGATCGATGTTGATGTAGGGGTCGAACTTCTGCAGCCCCACGGTCAGGCCGCGGGAGACGAGCAGGCGGCCCAGCGATGCGGCGGCGATGCCCTTGCCCAGCGAGGAGACCACGCCGCCGGTTATGAAGATGAACCGGGTGTTGCTTGGCGGCTGCGCGTGGCGGTCGGGATGCGAGGTCATGAGGGCCTGCCCCAAGAGTCTAGTTCCCGCAGCCCCGGAGTCCGTTCGATCAGCGCAGAGATCGAGCGCAGCTCGCCGTAGAGGGTGATCGCGGCGAGCACGCCGAGCGCGATCAGCTGCCCTGTGCCGGACAGCGTCAGCACCAGCCACAGTCCGGCGAGCGCGCCGAGCAGGTTCGAGCCGGTGTCCCCCAGCATCGCCCGCTCGCGCAGGTCATAGGCCCCGGCGACGAGCGCGGGCGCGACGAGCAGCCCGAGCGCCCACAGCGGGCGCACGCCGGCACCGATCGTCAGGGCGGCGCCGAGCAGCACGAAGGCCTTGCTGGAGCGTCCCGGGCGCAGGTCGAGCAGGTTGAAGAGGTTGGTGGCCAGCACCAGCACACCAGCTGCGAGCAGCCACCGGCCGTCTGAGAGCTCGAGCTGGTCCATCGCCAGCAGGGCGAGGCCGAGCGATCCCGCGGCCTTCAGCGCGCCGGTCGAGAACTCGCCACGGGTGACGGCCGCGCCGTGGCCGCGCCAGCCGCGCCTGGCCCCGTCGCCGCCGAACGCGTCATCGATCAGCCCCAGCGCGAGCACGCCGAGCGCGTACAGCGCGATCGGCACGATCTCCGGGTGGAAGACGTCCGCCGGAGCGAGCCGGGCGATCAGCGTCAGCGGCACGAGCGCGAGCAGCGCGGCGGCGCCGATCAGCACGCCCAGCGGGAAGGGCAGCGGGCGACCGCGGTAGTTGGGGCGGGTGTGCCCACCCTGTTGGAGGGTCCGCAGCAGCGCCGGCGCGAGCGCTGCGGCGACGAGCAGCGCGAGCAGGAACGGGAGGGCGTGCACCGCCGGAATCTACCGCCGCGCGCGGACGGCGGCCGGACGGCTTCTAGGGTCCGGAGCTCGGTGAGCGGACTGTCGGCAGCAGCGAGTCGGCCGTCGACTTCACGCCGAAGGCGCCGGCGTTGCCGGCGAGCGCGTAGAGCAACGCCGCCTGGCCGGCGGGAGCGTCGAGATCGTCTACCGAGGAGATCTTGCGGGCCTTGAACCACGGCACCTGAGATGGTTCGGCGGCGGTCAGCTCGACGCCGACGGACGGCACGCCGACGGCCGCGACGCCTGCCAGCAGGCCGTCTTCGAAGCGCGTGTCGGCTTCTGCGGCTTCGGGGGTGAGCCGACTGCTGACGGTGCGCGCGACGACGAGCCCTTCCAGGCGCGTGAGCTGCCCGTCGAAGGCGCTCAGGAGGCTGCTGCGGACACGGCTCAACAGCTCCGCCTCGACTCGGGCCCCGCCGCTCACGAGCTGGCGGCCGACGAGCTCGCCGAACCGTTCGATCAGCTGCGGGGAGCTGTTCAGCGCGGCATAGTGCGTGCCGGCGGCGTCGTGAGCGATGCCCGTGAGGTTGAGCGGCAGGCGCACGGCCACGACCGTGGCGAGGTTGCCGCCGCCCTGCGTGACGGCGGCACGGGCGAGCGAGTTGATCTTGTCGGACGGTTCGCCGAGGAACACGAGGCCGATCGAGCGGCCGTTGAGCAGTTCGTGCACGGCCAGCGGATAGAGGGTCGTGGCGAAGGCTTCCTCGCGTGTGAGGCGGTCCTGGAGGTGTTCGGCCTGGCTTCTCGCTTCGCCGACTTCCGCGTTTAGGTTGTGGACGATCCCGTTCTTCGCGGAGGAGACGAGGTTCGTGTCGCCGATCGCGACGCCGATCAGCACGCCGAGCGCGAGCGCGAACAGGACGGCGGCGAGGGACAGCGCGTGGTAGCGGTAGTCGAACATCTAGCGCTGGTCGGGGTCAGCCACGGGCGCCGAACAGGATCTGGATCTTCAGCCAGGTCAGTTCGACGACGTCGTGCAGGGCGGGCGTCATCCAGATCACGGCGATCATCGCGAGCAGGCCGGCGACGATCACGACGAGCAGCGGCGTGAGACCGGGGCGTGGCTGGTAGAGGCGGCTGACGCCCTTGGCGTCGACGAGGATCTCGCCGACGCGCAGCCGCGTCAGGAACGTCGATGACATGCCTTTGCGGTTGCGGTCGAGGAACTCGACGAGGTTGTACTGCGAGCCGACCGAGACGATCAGGCGCGCGCCCTTCTCGGCGGCGATCAGCATCGCGACGTCCTGGCTCGTTCCCGGGGCGGGGACGAGCTTGAACGGCAGGCCCAGCTCCTCGAGTCGGTTGCGGCCCGGTGCACGGCCGTCCGGGTACGAGTGCACGACGAGCTCCGCGCCGCAGCGCAGCGCCTGCTCGCCGGCGGAGTCCATGTCGCCGACGATCATGTCGGGTGTCAGGCCGGCCTCGAGCACGGCGTCGGCGCCGCCGTCGACGGCGACGATCAGGGGGTGCTTGTCGCGTATGAACGGCCGCAGGGCACGCAGGTCGCGCTGGTGCTCGACTCCGCGCACGACCAGCAGGGTCGAGCGGTCGCGGAAGTCGGTCTGAAAGCGCGGCAGCCCGATCCGGCCCGTCAGCAGTTCGCGCTCCTCGCGCATGTGCTCGATCGTGTTGTGGGCGAAGCGCTCGAGCGCCTCGCCCACCTCGCGGCGCCGCGCCTCGGTCTCGGCGCGCACGCGCGGCCCGTCGAGGACCGCGCCGCCCGCCAGCAGCTGGCCGCGGCGCAGCACCTCGGCGACGAGCGCGCCCTGCTTGTCGCGCGCCTGGCGAACGACCAGCGGGTCGCCGTCGGAGACGAGGTCGAACAGCGCGTCGGTGGGCAGGTCGACGAGCGTGATGCCGGCCTCGACGAGCAGC
The DNA here is from genome assembly GCA_025963965.1 of Solirubrobacterales bacterium. GTDB lineage: Bacteria > Actinomycetota > Thermoleophilia > Solirubrobacterales > Solirubrobacteraceae > Palsa-744. The sequence continues at coordinate 11,618 of JAOPZS010000056.1, read as the reverse complement.
AGCGGCCCGAGGTTCGGGTAGGTGCCGCTGGAGGACGGCCGGCAGTTGAGCACGGCGGATACCTCCGCCGCGATCAGCTCCTCGGCCGAGACGCGGTCGATGTCGAGGTGATCGACCAGCGCGATGTCGCCCGGGACCAGGTGCTTTACGAGCAGCTTCGTGCGGCGCCCCGGTCGCACCGGCCCGGCGATGGCCGAGACGATGATCGGCGGCGCGGCGGGCCCGGTGGGCGACGCGGGCGCAGCGGCCAGGTCAGGCACGGCAGGCGCTTCGGAGTCGGGACTCCCGGCGGGGCTCGGTCGGGTCGCTGCCATCCCTGCCGAGGGTAACGGGCGCAAGGGCGCGACGTAGCCCCTTGCGCTCCCCTGGCGAAACACGAATTGCCTGGTCCGGAGCCAGAAACCGCAGGCTCAGGCGGCGCGTCGCAGATCTCGTGCGTGGCGGCGCGCGGCGCCGTCGTCGCTGTCGGCGCCGAGCATCCGCACGAGCTCGGCGACGACGTCGGACTCGGCGAGCTCGACGACCGACGCGCGCGTCGGGTCGGCGCCCGTGTCCTTGACGATCGAGAAGTGCCGAGTGCCCAGCGAAGCGATCTGGGGCAGGTGCGTTATGCAGATCACCTGCCCGCGGTCACCGAGCTCGCGCAGGCGCGCGCCGACGGCATTGGCGGTGCGCCCGCCGATGCCCGCGTCGACCTCGTCGAAGACGAGTGTCGTGTCCGGAGTGGCGGCGCTGGCTGCGCTCATGATCGCGAGCATCGCGCGCGAGAGCTCCCCGCCGGAGGCGATGTCCTTGAGCGGCCCCGCCGGCACGCCAGGGTTCGGCGCGATCATGAACTCGACGGTGTCGGCGCCGCTCGGTCCCGGCTCGCTCTCGCCGAGCACGGCCTCGAAGCCGGCCTCCTCCATGGCCAGCGAACGCAGCTGCTCGACGACGCCCTCGGCGAAGCCCGTGGCGGCCTTGCGGCGGGCGGAGCGCAGCTCACCGGCCCTGGCCTCGAGCTCCTCGCGAGCGCCGGCAAGGTCGGCCTCAGCCCGCTCCAGCGCGTCCTCGGCACCGGCCAGCTGCTCGTAACGGGCGCGCGCCGTGTCGGCGAACTGGAGCACCGACTCGATGCTGCCGCCGTGCTTGCGGATCACGCGGTCCAGCGCCTCCAGGCGCGCTTCGACGCCCTCGAGGGTCGGCTCGGCGCCGGCCACGTCCAGGGCAGTGGTCGCGTCGAGTGCGCCGTCGGCGTAGTCGCGCAGCTCGCCGGCCAGCTCGTGGGACTCGATCGCGACTGCGCGCAGGCGCTCTCCGAGGCGGTCGAGGGCCGGGTCGACGCCGGTGAGGCCGTCGAGTGTCGCGCCGGCCTGGGCGAGCAGCTCGCTGGCGCCGGGCGACTCGCTCGAGTCGCCGGCCAATGCCCCGGCGGCGCCGGCAGCCGCAGCCTGCAGGGCGTCGGAGCGGCGCAGCCGCTCGCGTGCGCCGAGCAGCCGCTCGTGCTCGGCCGGATCGGGGCCCAGCTCGTCGATCTCGCCGAGCTCGAACTCGAGCAGGCCGAGCTCGCGCTCGCGGTGCGCGGCGAGCTCGCCGAGCTCATCGAGCTGCCCGCGCAGCTCACGGGTGCGCGCGTGGGCGGCGGCGCAGGCAGCGAGGCGCTTCTGCTGCTTGGGGCCGCAGAGCGCGTCGAGGATCTGCAGCTGGGCGCCGGCGAGTGTCAGCTTGCGGTGCTCGTGCTGTCCGTAGAAGGACAGCAGCATCCCGCCCACGTCCCGCAGGTCGGCGACGTTGGCCGAGCGGCCGTTGAGGTAGGCGCGGGTGCGCCCGTCGGCGCCGAGCCGGCGCGATAGGACGATCTCGTCCCCCTCGGCGCCGATCCGCTCGGTGAGCTCGGCGGAAAGGCGCGCGCGAAGAGCGTCCGGCAGGTCGAAGACGCCCTCGACATAGGCCTCGGCGGCGCCCGGGCGCACGATGCCCTGCCGGGCGCGGCCGCCGAGCAGCAGGTCGAGGGCGTGGGCGAGCACGGTCTTGCCGGCGCCCGTCTCGCCGGTGAGGACGTTCAGGCCGGGGCCGAGCCGCAGCTGGGCGCGCTCGATCAGCAACAGGTTCTCGACACGCAGCTCTTGCAGCACGCAGGTGGTCTAGCAAGGCCCGCCGACGGATCGCGAGGGGCACGGGCAGGCGTGGGAGGCGCGCCGGAGCGGCTGCAGCCCTGGTCTTCGGGGCCCCACGTATGCATAATCCTTGAGCAGGGGGCCGGAAAGGACAACGGCAGCCCGTACACCGCGGACAAGGCAAGGGCATGGCTGCCAGCGACTCCACTCAGAGCTTTCCTCCGGCGCCGGCGAGCGCCTTCGATTGGCCCAGGGCGGTCGAACTGGACGAGCGCCTTACCGAGGAGATCGGCCGCGCCGAGCGTCACGGCACGCCGTTGAGCTGCCTGCTGGTCGTGGTCGACAACCTCGAGGAGATGGCCGGCGAGCACGGCGGGGAGCTGCGCGAGCAGACGATGGCCTACATCGCCGGGGCGCTGCGCAGCGAACTGCGGCGCTTCGACCGCGTCGGGATGCCGAGTGACCGGGAGTTGTTGATCGTGTTGCCGGGCGCCGACGGGCCGCGCGGGGAGATGGTCGCGCGGCGGGTGCTGGACCGCCTGCGGGCGATCAAGGTGGAAGCGCGCGGCAAGCGGCGGGCGCTGCGGATCTCGGTGGGCCTGTCGGCCTGGCGGCCGGAGGCGACGCCGGCGCTGCTGCTGAGCAGGGCGCGCGCTGCAGCCGAGCGCGCGGCCAACGGCGGGCCGAACGGGGGCGGGCTCGAGGAGAGCCTCGAGCAGGGCGTGGAGCGGGAGCCGACGGCGCCGCCTTCATAATCCCTTCAGATGCTGACCGGATCAGAGCTGTGGCTCCTGCGCCTGATGGCGGATCGTGGCCTGGCGCTGCTCGACGCCAGCAACATGCTGCTGCTGATCGAGGAGAAGGGCGAGCTGCGGGTTGCCGGGGCGAGCGGCGGCGCGGTGCGACTGCGGATCGCGCCCGTCCAGGGCAGCGCTCTGGGCGCGCTGTTCACCGAGGGCAAGTCGCTGTCGATCGACCGTCCGCGCGGCCAGGAGGCCGCGTTCCTGCACGAACTGGGGCTCGAGGCGCGTTCGGTGCTCGTCGAGCCGTTTCAGATGGAGGGCCAGGCCGGCGGGCTGGCGATCGCGCTGCGCCGGGACGGCTCGTTCCGCAAGCCCGACCGCGAGGCGCTGGCGGCTTTCGCGCAGAGCGTCGCCGCGCGGCTGGCGGCGGAGCGCTCGGTGGAGATCGAACGGCTGCGCTACGGGATGGAGGCACGCGAGCGCGAGCGGACGCGCTGGGCGCGGGAGATCCATGACGAGTCGATCCAGGGGATCGGCGCCCTGCGGCTGCGCCTGGCGAACGCTCGCGACCTCGAGGACAAGGAGGCGCTGGCGGGCGCTGTCGAGGAGGCGCTGGAGAGTCTCGGCAACGAGATCGACGGCCTGCGTCACCTGATCACCGAGCTTCGGCCGGCGGCGCTCGACGATCTCGGCCTGGCGGCGGCACTCGAGGCGCTGGCGCGCCGTGCCCAGGCGATCGAGGGGCTCGACGTGACGACGGAGATCGAGTTCGGCCGCGACGAGGACATTCACCCGGGCGAGGCGCACAACGGCGGCGGGCGCCTGGACCCCGAGCTCGAGTCGACGATCTACCGCGTCGTGCAGGAGGCGCTGACCAACGTCAGCCGCCACGCCGAGGCAACCCGCGCGGTGATCCGCCTCACGGGCAACGAGCAGGAGGTCGTCGCGAGTGTGATCGACGACGGCAAGGGCATGCCCGAGGCGACGCGGCTCGGGCCCCGCGAGGACGGCGGCGGCTTCGGCACAGGCGGCATGCGCGAGCGCGCCGAGCTCGTCGGAGGCGAGCTGGAATGGGTGCCGGCTCCGGGCAAAGGGACGATCGTCCGGCTGACCGTGCCGCTGGCGGGCCGGCCGAACGCGGGCCACGCGCTCGACGCCCAAGCCGGCTAGGAGCCCTGCTCCTGCTCCTGCTCGTCGTCGGCGGCGCCACGGCTGCCGCGCAGCCAGTCTGCGAGCTGCTGCCCGGCAGCGCCGACCGAGTCGCCGGTCTCGCGGATCGTGGCGCGGATCCGCTCGGCATAGAACGAGACGGCCTCGCCGCCCTCGACGCGCGCGTCGACGGGGTCGCCGCGGCGCGGGTACTCCCCGTGGCCGACGATCCTGTCGAACTCGCCGGAGCGCACCCAGCTCATCAGCTCGTGGGTGCGCTTGACGGGCAGCGGGTGCGTCACGCCGAGCTCGAGCGAGAGGCGCGTCAGACGCTCCAGGCCCGACCCCTTCTCGGAGTAGTCGAGGCCCTGTCGCATGAACGCGTCGAGGTCGAGCTCTGAGACCATCGCGCCTCCTGCGAGCGACATCAGCGTCCGGCACACGACGAGCGGATCGCGCGTGACGAGCGCAGCGGCCCGGTCGGCGCTCAGCTCGGTCGCCCTCCCCCACTCCATCAGAGCCGTGCGAACGGGGATCAGCGGCAACGGCAGGCGCGCCGCGCGGGTCATCAGTACGAGGATCGCCAGCGCCGTGCGGTAGAGGCCGTGGTCGGACAGCACGTGCGCGGCCTCGTGCGCGAACACGGCGCGCCGCTGCGGAGCGTCGAGCAGGCTCACGAGCTCCGACTGCACGACCACGATCGGCCGCTTCGAGCCGATCGCCATCGCGTTGGGCATCGGGAACTGGCTGAGGTACAGGTCGGGCACCTCGGTCATGTCGAGCGTCGCGTAGGCGATCGCGTGCTCGCGCCAGACGTCGCCGAGCTGCTCTTCGGACAGGCGCACGGCCGAGCCGAGGAAGGTCTGTCGCAGCGCCCGCTCGTAGCCGAGCTCGATCAGCTTGCGAACGACCGTGTCGAGGTACGGGACCGACGAGAGCGCGGCCGTCGCAGCACGGTCGGCCGGATGCTGGAAGGCGCGCGGGGAGATGTCCTTGAGCTGGTAGCCCTTCTCGGGGACCTGCGAGCTCATCTGCTCGAGACTACAGGCGAGGGATCGGTGGGGTGTGACTCACTTTGATCGGCGCGTGCGCAATGGTCTCTACAGCGTGAATACCATCGCTATCGCTGCCTTTGAAGTGAGTGTCCCCCCCTGGGCCTCGGTCAGATTCCGGCGATCCCCTGCGCAGACGCCTGGCGGAAGGATGTGCGGTCCGCACATGTGCGGACTCGAGCGAGCGAGGACGCCGCCTCGCGAAGTGCCAGCGACCCGCTCAGTCCGCCAGGCCGACGCGACGAACGTACGCGGTGATCTCGGCGCGGGAGGAGAAGCCGAGCTTCTCGATCGCCCTCGCCCGGTAGGTCTTGACGGTGCGCTCAGCGACGTTGAGCTTGTCGGCGATCTCGGGGTTGGTGTAGCCGTTGGCGATCAGCCGCACCACCTCGCGCTCGCGGTCGGAGAGGGCGACGCCGTCTCCGCTCTGCTCTGCGCCGGTCGCCATCAGGGCGCCGAGGCGAGGGTGCAGGTAGTTGCCGCCGGCGACGGCGAGGCGGAACGCCTGAAGCAGCTCGGCCGGCTCGGCCTCCTTCAGCACGTAGCTGCGAGCGCCGGCGCGTAGCGCCTGGCGCGCGTACTCGGGGTCCTCTCTCATCGTCAGGATCGCGACCGCGAGGGTCGGGTGGGCGATGAAGCAGGAAGGCAGAGCGCCGAGGCTCGAGCCGCCGGGCATCGTCAGGTCGAGCGTCAGCAGGTCTGGCTTGTGCTCGCGCACGGACTTGACCATCGAGGGGATATCGGCGGCTTCGGCGACGACGGTGAACTCGCCGTCCTGCCGTTCGAGCACGGCGCGGATGCCATCGCGCACGACCGTGTGATCGTCGGCGATGATCACCTCGACGGGCCTGCTCACCCCTGGGGTGGCGTCATCCATGAGCAACCACCGTAGCGACTGCGGTGGACACACCGGTGCCGCAGCGGACGCACGTCGGCGGTCGCGCATGGTCAGAGCCACGACTGGACCGGGAGCCGAGGTACCCGCTAGCTTGGCGCCGTGAGATTTGCCCTCCGATCGTCCCGTCTGCGGCGGCTGATCGCCGCGTACACGGTCAATCGGCTTGGTACATGGATCGGCTTCGTGGCGCTGACGGTGGCCGTCTATGACCACACGCACAGCGCCCTGGCGGTCGCCGTCACGCTGCTCGCCGGGCAGGGACTGCCGGCCTTCGCCGTACCGAGCCTGGTGGCGCGGGTCGAGGCGTCGAAGCGACGGGACGAGCTGAGCGCGCTGCTGCTGTTCGAGGCCGTGGCCACGGGCGGAGTGGTCGTATTCATCTGGCAGTTCTCGCTGCCCGCGATCCTCGTGCTGGTGGCGCTCGACGGCACCGCGGCCCTGGCCGCCAGCGCTCTGCTGCGTACGGAGGTGGCCCGGGTCGCGCGTGAGCATGCATCGGGCGATGGCGAGGCCGACGGTGAGGCCGCACCCGTCGGGGGCGCCTGGCCGCCCGCGGGCATGGGGGCGGGCGAGTCGCCCGCCGCGCCGGGCGTCCCCTCGGACCCCGAGCTCGCCCTCGAGTCCCGGGAGGCGGATGCGCTCACGACGAAGGGACATGAGTCGCCGGCCGAGGCCGGGGAGCGGGCGGGCAACGCGGCCCTGAACGTGGCCTTCGCCGCGACGTTCGTGACCGGCCCGGTGCTCGCGGGGGTGCTCGTGGCGGCGGCCGGCGCGCCGGTCGCGCTGCTGCTCGATGTCGTCTCGTTCCTGATCTGCGGGGCGCTGCTGATCCATCTGCACCCGCACGTGGAGGAATCGGGCTCGGAGACGGTCGCGGCCCGCTTGCGCGTGGCCTGGAAGTACATAACCGAGACGCGAACCCTCCGGCAGCTTCTGTTGCTGGAGATGGTGGCGTTCGTGTTCTTCGAGACGGCCGCCCCTATCGAGGTGTCCTTCGCCAAGGCAACGCTGGGAGCGGGTGACCGCGGATTCGGCGTGCTGCTGACGACATGGGGGGCCGGCACGGTCCTCGGCAGCATCGTGTTCGCGCGGGCGATGAACCGCTCGCTCGGCTATCTCTTGAGCGCCGGGACGTTGGCGGTCGGGCTCGCCTACGCCGGCTTCGCCTTCGCCTCCACGCTGCCGCTGGCCTGCGTGGCGGCGTTCGTCGGCGGCGTCGGAAACGGCGTCGAGCTGCCCTCGATGTTCAGTCTCGTGCAGCGGCTGACACCCCCGAATCTGCATGGTCGGCTGATGGGCGCGGTGGAGTCGATCAGCGCCCTGTGCCCGATCATCGGACTCCCCCTCGGCGGCGCCCTGGTCGTGTTGACGACGCCGCGCACTGCTTTCCTGATCGTCGGCACGGGCACGATCGCCGCGGCGCTGGCGCTGCTTCGTGCCGTACGCCACGTCGGCGGCAGCGCACAGCAGCTCGAGGCCGAGACACCGGGCGCCAGCGCGCCGCCCGAGCTTCAGGCCAAGTAGCGCCTGTCCCGGCGGGGCGGCCCTGGCGCGGTCCGCAATGCCGACACGACCGCGCCTAAAGAGCGACGCTCTGTCGGTCGTTAAGGACTACAGAGCAGGATGCGCGGAACGAACCTCACGAAACGACTCTTCATGGCCTTCGAGGTGCTGGCCCTGCTCGGAACGGCAGCGGCGGCGGTGTTCGTCTCGCGCCCGAGCGAATGGCATCCCGCTGCCCTTGTGGTGCTGGTCGGGCTGCTCGCCGTGCTCGGCGAGCGCTTCAGCGTGCAGGTCAACGACGAGCAGCAGAGCGCCTCGACGATCGCGATCGTGCTCGCGATCGGCCTGCTCGGGCCGACACCGGCGGCGGCGTTCGGCGTGGGTGCGATGGTCGTCGCCTCGGCAACGCGAGGACTGCGCCCGGCGCAGTGGCTGAACAACCTCGCGACCTTCGCGGTGGTCCCGTTCGTGGCGGGCCTCGCGGTCCGCGTGCTGACGGAATGGATCCACTTCGCCCACAGCGGTCAGACCGCCCGCAGCGCGATCCTCGGCCTGATCGTGCTCGGCGTGTTCGCCTTCGTGCTGGTGGCGAGCTTCATCCTGATCGGCATCGATACGAGCATCGAAGAGGGCCGATCGCTGCGGCGTCAGCTGCCGGACTTCCGGCCGCTCCTGCCGGGCGAGTTCGCCGCCGGTGCCCTCGCCACGATCCTCGTGGTCGCCTATAAGAGCGCGGGGCTACCGCTGCTCGTGGCGGCGATCCTGCTGCTGGCCATCTTCCAGCACCTGACAGTCGCGCTGCTGCGCTCGGAGGAGCGGGCCGAGCAGCTGCAGGCGCGCTCGCGCCAGCTGGTCGGGCTGCAGCTGGGCGTGCTGCGGACGCTCGTCAGGGCGCTTGGTATGCGCGATGAGACGACCGGGCGCCACGCCGCGGCAGTTGCGTCCTACGCGGCGGCCCTGGCGACGGAGCTCGGCCTCCCAGAGACAGAGCGCGACAACGTGCGGGCGGCAGGGCTGCTGCACGAGATCGGCAAGTTCACCTGGCCCGACCGCGTCCTGCACGCGGTCAAGCTCGAGGACGCCGACCTCGAGATCGTCAAGAACTATCCCCAGGAGGGCTCGATCCTGGTCGGCGCGCTCGACGGCTACGGGCCGATGGCGGACGCGATCCTCTACCACCACGAGCGTATGGACGGCCGCGGCTACCCGGCCGGCCTGATCGGACAGGAGATCCCGCTGGCCTCACGGATCCTGGCGATCTGCTCGACGTACGACACGATGACGACTCGAGCAACCTTCGGTCCGACGATCTCGGCGGAGGAAGCGATCGAGGAGCTGCGCGCTGGAGCCCGCAACGGCCAGTTCGACCCGGAGCTCGTGGACACCTTCATCGCATTGCTCGAGCGCGAGGGCGCCACGTTCGGCCAGAACAGCGACTTCGAGACGCAGCTCGAATTCGAGCGGCGGGTCCAGGAGATGGCCGAGCCGGGTTCGAGCGTGCCTGAATCGCACGCCGGGCGCCTACGCGGTCGGCGCCTGCGTCTGCGCGCCTGAGCACGCCAGGAGCACCCGAGAAATGACGAGGGCGCCAACATCGGCGCCCCGGTCACAAATCATTTATTTGCTACGGATCATTCTCTCGTCTCCAGGTGTCGGACTGAGCGGCACCATCGACCTTGCCGGCCGTGTTGGCCCGGCTCTGCGTAGGTTCGCCTAACAGATGAGTAGGTTCGATCAGAATACTAACGGCATCACCCGGAAAGTCCACCCTTTGTTTCTCACGTGCACGTTTGCTTGCATAGCCGCAGGTTTGACGTAGATCGCGATGCCGATCTAGCGGCTCCGCGGGGCTCCAGCGGCGCCAAACGTCCACAAACCTAAGCGCCGCTCAAGGCGGCGGGCCAATCTGACGACACAGGGAGCGACCTGGGCCAGCAGAACGGCCCGCCAAGCGAACCGATCGAGGCACGACATGCCCCCGACCATCAACCCGACAGAGCGCCAGCTCGTCTTCACGAGCTCGCAGGCCGCCCTCTACCTGGGCGTGTCGCTGGCGACGATCCGTCGCTGGACGGACGCCGGTCACATCGCCTGCTACCGGACCCCCGGCGGCCAGCGGCGCTTCTCGCGTCCGCAGCTCGACGGCTTCATCACGTCGATGACCCAGAACGGGCCGGTCACCAGCGCCGAATCCAGCCAGGCCGCGCCGGCACGCGTCGCCTAGCGGCCGCCGGCCGGAGCTAGCTGGCCAGCCGTCCGAACTTCTCGCGCAGCCGCCGGTAGAACGACGTGCCGGGCAGCTGCGCGAGCGTGCCGAGATCTTTGGCGAAGCGCGCTTCGATCAGTCCGTCCGGGTGGATTTCGCCGACCGGGCGCCCGTCGACGGCCACGTCGAGTGGCTCGCGCGAGCGGTTGGTGATGCAAAGCCGGTCCCCCGGGGCGACGACGAGCGCGCGCGCGGTCATCGAGTGCGGGGCGATGAACGAGACGACGAAGCCCTCCACCCCCCACGCCATCACGGGGCCTCCGTTGGCGAGGTTGTAGCCGGTCGAGCCGGCCGGAGTGGCGACGACGAGTCCGTCGCAGCGGACGTTGCCGGCCTCCTCGCCGTCGAGCGAGTAGGACAGCTCGGCGACACGCTCGCCGACCTTGCGGTGGATCGCGACGTCGTTGACCGCGATCAGCGAGCCGCTGCCCAGGTCGAGCGTGATCGCCGGCAGGCGCAGCAGCTCGTAGTCGCCGTGAAGTGCCCGGCGGATGCCGTCGGCGAGGTTCTCGGGCTCGACGGTGGCGAGGAAGCCGATCGCGCCGAAGTTGATCGCGAACACAGGGACGCTCGTGCCGGCATAGTGGCGCAGCGCCCGCAGGATCGTGCCGTCGCCGCCGAGCACGATGCACAGCTCTACGTCGCGCTTGATCTCCGCGTCGAGCACCAGCGACGGCAGCGGCGCGAGCCCCAGCTTGGAGGTCTCCTCCACGTCGAAGCGGAGCCTCACACCAGCCTCGGCCGATGCACCGATCAGCTCGTCGAGCGCGACGCGGATCTCCTCGGGACGCCCGTGCGTGAAGACCGTGATCTCTCTCACGGCTCGACCTCACGGGCCATCTGCTCGAGCGCCGCGTCATCCCCGGCGCCACCGGCGCGCCCGGCGGCGGCCAGCTGGATGAACGTCTCGAGGTTGCCCTTAGGCCCGGGCAGCCCGGACGAGTGGTAGCCGAGGACGCTGACGCCGAGCGAGCGCGCCGAGCGGCCGACCTCGACCAGCGCCGAGCGTCGAGCGTCGGGGTCGCGCACGACGCCGCCCTTGCCGACGCGCCCGCGGCCGACCTCGAACTGCGGCTTGATCATCGCCAGCGCATTCCAGTCGCCCCCCAGGCACCCGGTCACGGCACCCAGGACCTTCGTGAGCGAGATGAACGACACGTCGATCACTGCCATCTCGGGCGGCGCGTCCGGCGGCGTCCGAGCCGCGGGCAGCATCGCCGGGGTCAGCTCGCGTGCGTTCGTGCGCTCGAGTACTACGACGCGGGGATCGCTGCGCAGGCGATAGTCGAGGATCCCGTAGCCGACATCGACCGCGATCACCTCGCGTGCGCCGCGCTGCAGGAGGCAATCGGTGAAGCCGCCCGTTGAGGCGCCGACGTCGAGCGCCCGCACGCCCTCGACGCTCAGCCCGCTCGACTCGAGCGCGTTGGCCAGCTTCACGCCGCCACGCGAGACAAACGCGGGGCGCGCATCGACGCTCAGCAGCTCCGCCGGGTCGACCAGCTCGCCCGGCTTCAGCGCCCGCCGCGCGCCGCGGCCGACCTTCACCTCCCCTGCCATCACCGACGCGGCCGCCCTGGTCCGCGAAGGGAACAGCCCGCGCTCGGCCAGCACGGTGTCCAAACGCTGCTTGCCCACGCCGAAACCCTTGCACACCAGCGCCCTCGTGGGCAGCCGTGCACGGGGACTGGCGGTTGGGGGCCTGTCGGGCGCGGGCTAGTCCGAGGACTCGGAGTCTCGTCGCTCGCGACGACCGTGAAAGGCCTCGATCGTCAGGCCGCTAGCCGTAGCGGTAAGACACGTTCCGCAGATGCCGCAGCAGGCTGCCGGTGAGGCCTCGATCCAGCGGCTCATGAAGGGCAGCGTCCGGATCAGCCAGAGACGAACCACGCGTTGAAGGCTACTCGCCTA
>JAOPZS010000047.1 GCA_025963965.1 Solirubrobacterales bacterium | reverse complement strand
CCGTCCCGGTTCCGGCCGCGTCCTCGCCGACCATCCCCACAGGTAGGCAATGCAGGACGCTGAAGCCGTAGTAGAGGCGCTCCACGTCGCCGGCGTCGAGCGAGAACGTGTCGGACGTCCTCTCGTCGGCGACCAAAGCGCACCCGCCCTCAGCCAGCAGCTCGCGCGCGCTGCGAAGCACGTCGACCGGGTAGGACATGTCATGCAGCGCCTCGAAGATCGTCACGAGGTCATAGCGGCCCGACAGCTCGGGATCCGCCGCGTCGCGGCACTGGAACGTCACCCGGTCCTCAACGCCGGTGCCGGCAAGCAGCTGCCGAGCTCGCGCGATGGACGCGTCATCGAGGTCGATCCCGTCCACCGTGACCTTCTGGTAGCCCCGTGCGATCGCCACGCTCGAGCGGCCAAGGCCGCACGCGACGTCAGCGACACGTGCCGGAGGATCCTCGCTGAGGCGCGTGTCGATCGACGCTATGGACGGGAACCACTCGCTCGCGAGGAGGTTGTCGAACATCGGCCGTGTGAATCGCGCCTGTCCCTCGTGCAGGTCGGCGCCGTAGTCCGCATACGGAACCCCGTTGCCCGTTCGGAAGGCATCCAGCACAGCGTGGATCGGCAGCGTGCACGCGACCATCAGCTGAGCCATCGGGGCCATGCAGTTGAGGCTGCTCGCGTCCAGGAGGACCTCGTCGTGCCCGGCGGGTACGACGTAGCGGCGCTCGGCGCCCGGTGCGCTCGGGTTCTCGGGCTCCAGGATGCCGGCCATCGACTGCTGCTCGAGCCACTCGCGCACGTACCGCTCATTCAAGCCGGCGAACCCTGCCAGCTCGGCGGAGGTCGAGGGGCCCTCGCGCACGAGAGCGCTGTACAACCCGAGCTGGTCCCCGATGTAGACGCAGACCAGATCTACCGCCCCGAGGGCGCTGCCGAAAAGCCTCCCGACGAGCTCGTCGCGACGTGTCTCGGCGGAAGTTGCGGTCGTCATGGTTTCCTCGCTATCCGATGGTCGGTCGTGACGCGCCCAGCATCTCCCATCAGCTGCCGGGCGTCAACGCCGTGCTACCCGTGCGGGTCCCGGGGCGGGGACCAGCACAACCGTCCTGCCGAGCGTCATCGCCCGCCCGGCCCCGGCGAGCGTCGCCTCGGACACGCGTCGCGGCACCGCCGAGACGAACCTGTAGGCGACCAGACCGCCGGCGCGCACGCGTCCGAGCAGCCGAAAGCCAGGGGCCGGCGGGGGTGGGGGTGAGTGCACGGTGATGTCGCCCGTCTCGTCTATTTCGGTGACCGCAACCGAGCCGCTCTTGGCGAGGAGGTGGAAGCCCATGTAGTACTCGAGCGGGGTCGAGCCAAACCCGTAGAGCGCTGTGATCGCCCGATTTCCTGAGCCCTGGGCGAGGGCGCTGCTCAGGCCACGCCAGTCTTCGCGTTGCAGGCTCACGTCCCGGTTGACGTCGAGCGACACGGCGAGGAACGCCAGGCAGATCACGAGGGCGAGCGCGATCCCGGTGCGTCCGGTGCCGGGCCACACCACGATGACCGCGATCAGTGCCGTCAGCGGGATCATCGCCCCGATCAGATTGCGTGGGGCGAGGAAGTCCTCACCGACTGCGACCAGCATGATCGGGAGCAGGATTCCGCAAGCAGCGAGCGTCAGCGGCACGAGCGCGGCCCGCAGGTTCTGCGGGCGCCTGCGCATTCGCCACAGGCCAAGGCCGAGGCCTGCGAGCACTGGAAGCGCCACGAGCGGCTCGCCCTTGTTGCCGAGCCCTCCCGCGTAGTAGCCGGCCAGGTAGTTCCGCGGGATTTCGCGCAGCCGGCTCGACAGCGGCCATTCGCCGATCCACTGCACGCGGTTGTGCGCCAGCTGGGCGTGGATCAGCGCAATCAGCGCCGCCCCGACCAGCACGATCGTCGCGGTCGCACCGAGCGCCGCGCGCCGCGTGCGTGGCTCCCACAGAAGCCACAGCACCATCGGCATCAGCAGGAACACAGCGAAGTAGTGCGTGAGCAGCGCCAGCGAGCCGGCCAGCGCAAACACGGCCATGCGCCCCCGCGTCGGTTCGCGCTGGGCGCGCAGGAACGACAGCATCGCGAGTGCGGCCGTGAGCACGAACAACCCGTAGGAGCGAGCCTCCTGGGAGTACCAGACAAAGAGCGGGTTGACCGCGACGAATGCAGCGCAGGCGACAGCCGCGCGCCTGCCCGACAGCTCCCGACCGATCGCCCAGGCGACGGGCACGGCCGCGATGCCGGCGAGCGCGCTCGGCAGGCGCAAGGCCACCTCGCCGTCGCCCAGGACGCGGAAGTCCGCCCACTCGAGCAGGTACCAGAGCGGCGGCGTGTTCTCGGTGCGCCCGATCTCGCGGAGCGTTGCCCACAGGCTCGGATGAAGGAGATGGACAGGAGTGAAAGCCTCATCACCCCAGAAGCTCTGCAGATCGAGCGTCGAGAGCCGAAGCACGCCGGCCAGGAACGTCAACGCCAGCAGCGGCCACCAGGGCTCATGCCAGTGCCTCGCATCCTCACTCGGCACGATCACAGTGGCCTGATAGCCCGTCGCGCTCATCCCGTCACGCTACGCGTTACGTTGAGGGCATGATCGTGGCGTCGACGGCCCGTCGCATCTCTGACAAAGATGAGCAGCGCACGGGCGCCGAGCTGCTCGTGAAGAACCGCAGGTAGCCGATGTCCCAGCAGGACGTCGAGACGGTCAAGACCCTGATGGATGCAGTCAACCGGCGCGACATCGATGCCTACGCCGGGCTCACGACAGCCGACTTCGAATGGTTCCCGGTGTTCGCCGCGCGTGTCGAGCAGGACGTCTACCGCGGCCGCGAGGGCATCGAAATGTTCCTTGGCGAGGTCGACGAGACCTGGCAGGAATTCCGGCCGACGCCGGAGGAGTACCGCGATCTCGGTGACCGCGTCGTCGCGCTGGGTCGGCTGAAAACGCGCGGGCGGGCGAGCGGCGTGCCGAGCGATTCCCCGTGGGGCGGCGTCTATGACATGCGCGGCGGAAAGGTCTCACGCATCCGCACCTATCTCGACCACGACGAGACGTTGCGGGCGGCAGGCGCGGCGGGCTGACAGCCGGCCCCACGACGGTTCACTGAGCCTCCTCGGCGAGCTCGTGCGGGCCCATAGCCGGCCCGCACGAGCTGATACCGGCTGCTGCTATTTCAGCAACGAAACGGTGCCGGTGAGTTCTTTTTTCTTGACTTCGGTGGTGCTCGTGGCTTTCACTTTCGCCGCCGGTTCCGGTTCGAGTTCCAGGTGCCGGCACGGCCCGATGCCTTCGACGAGCTGTATCTCCTGCGTGCCGCATCCCGGTTCCGGTTCCGCCCCCTCGGCGAACGTTTCCGTCAGTTCCGTGGTCGGTTCTTCGAGCGGCCCGATGGCTCCCAGCAAGTGGCCCCAGACGGCGGACTTCCTGGTGCCGCACTTGTACTTCAGCATCGGGGTCGCCGGGGGCGGCGCGAGCTCGATGGCAGGCACGAGCACAGAGCCTTTCGAGGCGTAGACGAGCGCGCCTGTGAGCTTCGCCGACTTGATCTCGCCCGGCGTTTTACCCGACTGGCATTTCGTCGCTCCCGCCGTTTCGCAGCCGCTGTAGGTCGTCCGCTGGGTGAGCGCTTTCGGTCCTGTCAGCTTGCCCTTTCCCGACGATGAGGTGCAGGTGAGCTCCGTACCCGAGGCCGACGCCAGCGTGCTGCCCGAGCCGGATTCTTTGAATGCGACCGCCTTTTTCAAGGGTTCAAAGACTTTGGTTTTTTTGTTCTGCCCCTGGAATTCCGGTCCCGCCGCCAGGGCGGACGTAGCCGTAGCGCCACTCCCCGCTACGAACACGGCCGCGACGCAAAGCCCCATTGCACGCATGTCCTTCATGCCGACCCCCTCCGTTGTGTCCGGCAGACGCCGGAGCAGAGGTCAGTCTATGGGTCTGCGCCGGCCCGCTTGCGCTCGAGGAACTGCCGTACGTGTCGCGGTCTACTGCCGCGCCGATCCGGCCGCGGTGAGGCGCGCACTGCCCAAGCGCCGTCCAGCGAAGCTCGCGGCCGGCGGAGCTCGCGCTCCGGCCGGCCGCGCCGCGCCGCGTTCTCTCAGCGCACGAATTCGCGCACTTGCGCGTAGACCGCTTCGTTTGACGCCAGGGCGGCGTGCGTGATGCACGCCGTTTCCGTGTTTTTCGCCCCCGTCAGGATCACGCTCGTGTGCGGGTTGATGATTTCGTCACACGGCGACCACCACGTCGCGTAGCTCGGGCCGGCCGGTGTTTCCGACCCGGCGTTGAGTTCGTTCAGGAACGTCGAGTTCGCTCGCATCTGCACGCATGACGCCTGCCCGCAGAAGTTCGCCGTGCTCGTGCCGTGGTTCGGGCCGCCGAGCGAGATCCACCGGTCCACCGTCGAGGTGCCACCGAGGTTCTTGATGTAGTAGCGCGAGGACAGCGCTCCCATCGAGTGCGTGATCAGGTCGACCTTCGCTGCACCCGTGCCGGCTTTGATTTCGCTGACCTTCGTCGCGATTTCTTTGGCTGTCGTCGCATTGGACTGCGACGTGTTGTAAGTCCAGTTGGTCAGTTCTTTTTTCGCCCAGCCGTCTTTTTCGAAGCGGCCGATCATCGTGTTCCAAAGCGATCCCGACTCGCTCCAGCCGTGGACGAACAGGATCGGCGAATGCGCCTGCGCCGCCGCTGCGAGCGCGAGCGACACGATTGCGGCGAGCAGGGTCGCCGACAGCACTTTCCTCATCTCTCTCTCCCTGTGTAGGTTCCCTCTCCCCGGCAGGACCGGCGAGCCGTACGGCCCTTTCCTAACACAGTCTCCAAACCCGAGTCAAGTTCGGTTTCGTGAGGCGTTGCTCATCGAGATGGTGCTGCGCCCCCGAAACGAGAATCCGCCTAAGCGCCGTGATTGCTGCCGATCACGTGGATCAGGTCCACCAGCGCGCCGAGCGCCTGTTGCCGGCTCTACAAGCTCATCTGCACGACCATCAGCGAGTTGCCGTCCGGGTCGCGCATGAAGAACAGCAGCGGCACCGTGCCGTCGCCCCCCATCGTCTCCGCATCGACGTCGACTCCCTTGCCTTTCAGCTCCGCCTGGACCGCTGTCGCGTCGTCCGTGTCGAGCGCGACGCCAGTCATGCGGCCGGTTTGAGTCTCCCCTCGCGGGGGCACCAGCGCGAGCGCCGCGCCGCCGCCGGCCGGCGTTACTTCGACCCATCGCTCGCCCTCGCCGAACGGCGTGTCGGCCGTCAGCTTGAAGCCGAGCTTCTCCGTGTAGAAGGCGATTGCCTGATCCTGGTCTGAGACCGGGATCATGACCCGGCCGACGCTGTTGATTCCCGCCATGAGCCGCTCCCTCGCAGATCCGGGCACCGTCGGTGCCTGTGCCGCCAGTATCGACGATCGGACCGTGCATCGAGGCGGCGAGCATCACAGCGCCCCAACCTTCTCGGCGGCCGTGCGTTCAATCACCAGGCGCGGGCGCTCGACGACGGGCGGCCACGCGCTTGGCAGGCCTGAGTCAGGCGCCTAGAATCATGATCAGTGGGAGAGGGAGCTCCGTGAGGGAGAGAACAGGACGAACGAGGGCCTCATTAGCGCTGCTCGCGTTCGCTGCGGCGCTGGCGCTGGTGCTGGGAGCGGGCGGCGGGCAGGCCTCAGCGGTGATCGTGCAGGTCCAAGGGCGGGCGCTCAGCTACCAGCCGGCGCCCGGCGCCGCGCACGCGCTCACGCGCGGCAGAGCGAAGAACGGGTCGCCGGGCACCGGCAACTCGAGCTCGAATTCGAAGTCGCCGCTGCTCTACCACAAAGGAGGACCCGTGATGCCCTCCAACACGAACTACACGCTCTACTGGGATCCGGCCGGGGCGCCGGAATACCCGTCCGGCTACCGAGCCGGCATCGACCGGTATTTCGAAGACCTCGCCCACGACAGCGGCGGCCTGCTGAACACCGATTCGCTTCTCGCTCAGTACACGGGCAACGCCGGCGAAGCCGCC
This sequence comes from Solirubrobacterales bacterium, assembly GCA_025963965.1. Classification (GTDB taxonomy): domain Bacteria; phylum Actinomycetota; class Thermoleophilia; order Solirubrobacterales; family Solirubrobacteraceae; genus Palsa-744. Next base: position 12,662 of record JAOPZS010000047.1, on the reverse strand, counting down.
AACTACAACTCGCATTTCGGCGGCGCCCTGACCGACACCAACCCCTATCCGGCCAGCGGCTGCACGGCGGCGCCGACCTGTCTCACCGACGCCCAGATCCGCGCCGAGATCCGCACCTATGTCGAAGCGAGCAAACTGCCGATCGATCTTCAGCACGAGTACTTCCTGCTGACCCCTCAGGGCGTCGAAAGCTGCATGGAAGCGGCGAGCAAATCCTGCTCGGCCGGCTCGACCCACCGTGTCTACTGCGCCTACCACGCCTTCATCCAGGTGGGCTCCTCGTCGCTGATCTACGCCAACGACCCCTATGTCAACGGGCTCGGCTGCGACGTCGGGGAAGAACACCCGAACGGCAACCCCTCCGACGCAACCGTCGCCGGTGGCCTCGCACACGAGCATGCCGAGTCGGTCACGGACCCGCAGCTCAACGCCTGGTATGACGCCAAAGGCAATGAGGTCGCGGACAAGTGCCGCACGATGAAAGCGAGCACGGAATACGGCCAACCACTCGGCACCGCTCCGAACGGCTCGAGCTACAACCAGCTCATCAACAGCGACCTCTACCTCTACCAGCAGATGTGGAGCAACTCCGCCGGCGAATGCCAGCAGCGCCTTCAGCAGATCCCGTCGGTCACGAAGGTCAAGCCCAAAAACGGCTCGCCCGCGGGTGGCACCTCGGTGACGATCACCGGAACGGGCTTCACGAGCCCGGCAACCGTGCGCTTCGGCGGAGCTGCGGCGAGCGGAGTCGTCGTGAACTCGGCGACGTCGATCACCGCCGTCTCACCCCCCGGTTCGCCGAAGGCGATCGTCGACGTGACGGTCACGACGGCAGCCGGCACGACCGCGATCGTCAGCCAAGACCACTTCAAGTACAAGTCCCACTAGCGGGACCTCCTCCGGGGTGGCTGCTCGCTAGGGCGCCGGCGGCGCGGCGGCTTCGTCTTCAGCTTCGCGCGCCCGGGCTTCCGCTTCTTCGCGGAGCTTTCGCTTTTCCGCGCGGATCCGTTCGTTCTTTTCCCGTTTGAGGCGGATTTCTTCTTCTGTCCGCGGGGCCCGAGAGTGGCCTTCAGGCTTGTGTTCTTCGCGCCGGCGAGTGTTTTCTTCCTTTTTGCGCAGCAGTTCTTCTTCGCTTTTCGGGGGCCGGAAGCCGCCCACGGGCCTCGGTTCTTCATGCGCCTTGCGGCGTTCTTCGGTCAGCTGGCGATGGCCTTCGCGCCTGAGCTGACGATGTTCGGCCACCGAGCGCCGTTCGGAGGCTCCGGAGGATTCCCCGCCCGCGCCCGAGTCGCCGTTCGAGCGCGCGCGGCGTTCGCGCCCGCCGACCGGTCCGCCGTGCGTCCGCCCTCCGGCGCCACCGAGGGGACTCGAGCCTTCGCGCAACGCCACGCCGTTCTGCACTTCCGGAAGGGCGCCGCCTTCGCCGCCCGCGAGCGTCTGGTTGGCCCCTCCACGTCCGCCGGTCGTGCTGCCTTCCTGTGCGAAGGCCGGCGCCGTGTTCGTCCACGCAAGCGTGTCGGCCGGTGAGACCGAGGCGAGCAGCGCGGCCGTCGAGCCCGTGGCTCCCGAGGCCGATCCGGGCTGGGAGGCCGCCGGCGGCGTATCCAGGACCGAGACGCCGACTCCGGCGCTCGCGCCGAGGCAGGCGACCCCTACGGCGACCTTGCAGACGAGCGCGTTGAAGCCGCCGCCCGCCAGCTCGGCCGCCGTGCCCGCGGCGGTTCCGGCAACGGTCGCTCCGCCCGCCACCGCGACGGGATCGGCGGCGCCGACACCGAGCGCCTGCTCGATCGCCCTGTACTTCAGCGCGAGCGACGGGACCACCGGCAGCAGAGCGCCGAGCTGGCGCCGCTGGCGGGCGACGCCGTCGGCGTAGACGCGGCAGTCCGGGCAGGAGCGCATGTGGCGGCGCAGCCGCCCGCGCAGGAGCGCCGCGCCGCGCGCGGTCGCGAGCTCTTCGCGGATCTCGCGGCAGTCGACGTCTCGGGCGGCCCGCTCGGAGACCAGCTTCGAACGCGCCTGGTAGACGAACGCCTTGACCTGGTCGGCCCGCACGCCGAGGACCTGGCCGACCTCTTGGTGGCTGAGCCCGTGAACCTCGGCGAGCACGAGAGCTGCACGCTGGTTCTCCGGCAGCCCGTGCAGGCCCTCGAAGACGCGGCGGACCTCCTCGCGCAGCGCGATCTGATCGACCGGGTCGGCGTCGGGCGCCACCTGGCCGTTGAGCTCGACCATCGGCCGCCGCCGGCGCAGGATGCTCAGGCAGTCGTTGCGGGCGATCGTGAACAGCCACGGGCGCAGCGCGACCGGGCGGCTGTCGGCCTGCAGCGCGCGGTAGGCCGAGGCGAACGTGGCCTGCACCGCGTCCTCCGCATCCTGGCGAGAGCGGAGCATGTACACGCAGAACCCGAGCAGCTCGCGCACGTGCCGGTCGTACAGCGCTTCGAACGCCGCCGTGTCACCGCGGCGCACGCACGCGATCAGCCACTCATCCGACGCCAAGCCCAGCCGGACCCGCGAGCCAGCTGCGAAACCTCGATTGCGCTCGGCCAATCTCGTCTCCCTCGACCCGTGCTCCCCGGCACCTATACGTAAGTAAACCTACCCATCTGCGACCAGCCGTGCAACATCCTCTTCGCGTCCTCGCCACACATTGCCGGCGCCTTTCCACGTCCACTCTCTCGAGCTCGGGATGCAGCCGACCGTGGACGCACTCGCCCATCAGTAAAACGATCGTGGCTGTGAAAGGTTGGACAGGTACAGGCGATCCCGGGGGTCGGTTGGCGAGCCGCCCCGGCGGGTAGCAGAGGATGCAGCCCGCGGCTCAGCGCCGCGGCGCTCCGGCGGCAGGCTCAGTGTCTGTCCCGGCGAGCGAAGGAGGAGATATGAGCGTTCTGGCAATCGTGCTGATCGTGGTAGCCGTGCTCCTGCTGGCTGCAGCGGCCGTCGCTGTCCGCCAGCGCCGGCGGGTGGCCGGACGCAGCGAGGCCCGCGAGCTGCGCCGCAACGCCGAGCACAAGACCGTCACCGCTGAAAGCCTGCGAGCGACCGCTGAGGAGCGCGCCGCGCGGGCCGACCGCGCCGAGGCCGAAGCTCGCGAGAAGGCCGCGCAGGCCCAGCGCGAGCGGGCGAGCGCGATGCAGAGCGGCGAGCTCGCCGATCAGACCGCCACGGCCGTCCGCGACATTCACGAGCGTGCGCGCGAGGTCGATCCCGACGCGCCCGGAGCCGAGCAGGAGGCGCGTGAGCTCGACCGGTCCGGTCGGACCGACACGGGCGATCCCGCCGGCTCACGCAACTCCAGGTAGTTCGGCGGGCGCGCTCCGTGCCGGTGCGCCTCGCTCAGCTCACGGCACGCGTGCGCTGACGAGCCAGGTCGAGGCCCCGGCCCGCACGCCATCCGGGCCGAGCAGATCGGACATGCCGCGTTCGAGCTCTGCTTGGACCTTGGCGTGCAGGTGCGCGGCGCGGTCGCCAGCCAGCCGCAGGATCTCGCCGGCCGGTCCGAGCGCCGTCACCAGCGCGATCGCCTCCTGGAGGTCCCTGCCGATCAGGATCGGCAGGTCGCAGCGGTGCAGCGCCACGTCGTGAAAGCCTGCCGCGAGCATGATCGCGCTCGTCGTGTCGGCATCGGCCATCGAGAACGGGCCGGGCCCGCACGTCGGCTCGTCGTACTCGGTCGGGCGGTCGACGATCCCCTCGACGATCGTCTGCGCGCGGTAGATCCAGTCGTTGTCAGCGCGGTTGCGCCACACGGTCATCACGAGCCTGCCGCCCGGCGATAGAGCACGGCGCACGTTTCGCATCGCCGCCACCGGATTGGCGAAGAACATCGTGCCGAAGCGCGAGAAGGCGATCTCGTAGCTCTCGCGCGGCTCCATCGTCTGCACGTCGGCGACCATGAACCTGGCGTTCGCGACGCCGTGCTCGGCGGCTGCCGCGCGCGCGTGCTCGATGAAGCGGGGCGCGGCGTCGACGCCGAGCGCCTCGCTCTCCGGGCCGATCAGGGCGGCGAGCTGCTCGGTCGTGTCGCCGAAGCCGCAGCCGATGTCCAGCGCCCGCTCGCCGTGCTGCGGGGCGAGCAGCTCGAGCGCGGCGTCGCCGTGCACGCCGAGGCCGTCTGTCATCAGGTGCTTGAACTGCAGGAAGCGATCGAACAGCGGACCGTCCCACGCGCGGATCGCCTCCTCGTTCGCCTCCACCGCCGTCGCGTCCAACCCCGTGCTCGCCATCGCGCTCACGCCCCCTTTGACCTTGCGTCGAAGCGCCCGCCACAGCCGTGCGCGGGCCTCCACCGAAACGGTAGCGCGCCTGGGACTTCAAGTGTCCAAAGGAGCAGCGTGGATGCTGGCCAGCGGGCCCTTTCGGGGTGATCTGGAGGGAACGACGATGGCGCCATGCCCACGGACCCAGAGATCATCGGCGGACCCACCCTGATCCTGGCGCCTCGCGAGGGCGAGACCTACAGGTGGAAGGTCCAGCACGGCCCGGCCGAAAAGCACGTCTACGTGCAGATCGCCGCGGCGCTTCGGGCGGAGACCCTCGATGAACCGCTGCGATCCGGGATCGAGACGAAGGGCGAGTCTGTGCTCGTCAAGCTGCTCGAGCGCGGCAACGTGCCGACGCGGATCAAGATCACATCCGCGGGGATCACCGAAGTGGGCGTGGACCGACGCGCCCGGCCCTGCCTGGTCTGAGGGGCGCGGCCGACGGGGGAGGCGCGGGTCCGGCGCCTGGCCGGCGCGCGCTGCGGCCGGTCACGAGCTCGACGCGGTGGTTCCCGGGCTGGCCCGTCCGGTCGCGGTGCGGACGCGAGGGCACCGAGAGAGAAATGCCCCCGCGTCCGGCTTGCCGCGTTCAGGAGGACAGAGGTCCTCCAGCTCGCCCCGGGTGTGAGAGGACCGTGCCGAGCAACGCCCCCGACGGCGCCCAACCGCCCCCTCGCGCCATGCCGGCCCCCGCTCGGCCCCCAACGGGCAAGTCACCCGCCGCCGCTGTCCGGCACATCGCAATCACGAATCCTGTCGTTCCCATCCACCAGCTCATCAACAGGCTCAAGAGCAGCACGCTCTCACCTCCGGAGTTGCCGACAGTCTTCGCCCTGCCCCTCCGTCAGTCCAATAGGACTTTCCGCCGCTGACATAGGCATGTCTTATCGCGGAAAAACTGAGCAGCGGTATGGTTCGCAGAATTACCAAGGCGGGAGCCAGCGTGTCCTTCAGACGTGGCCAACTGGAGTACTTCGTAGCCGTGGCGGAGGATGGACAGATGACACGTGCCGCGCGGCGGCTGGGGATCGCCCAGCCGGCTCTCTCGCAGGCGATCGCACAGCTCGAGACGGACCTCGGCTTGAAGCTGCTCGACCGTCATCCGCGCGGTGTCAGCCTGACCGCTGCCGGCGAGGCGTTCTATGCAAAGGCGCGTGTCGCGGTGGCCGCGAGCGACACGGCGGAGAGCGCGGCGCGCTCGCTCGCGCGCGGCCAGCAGGGCGCGATCGACTTCGGCTTCCTCGGGGCGCCGCCGAGCCTCGCCGGACGGCTCGAAATGGACGCCTTCGCGGTCACGCACCCGGACATCGCCGTTCACTATCGGGAGCTGCCGTTCCCGGGGCGCGACACTGCCTCCTGGATCGCCGAGGTCGACATCGCCGTGTGCCATCGGCCGCCCGACCACGGCGCCGTGTGGAGGCGGCCGCTGCGCTCCGAACGTCGTGTCGCGCTGCTCCCCGCCGACCATGCCCTCGCTCAGCACCGCGCGCTGAGCGTCGCCGACCTGATGGACGAGATGTTCGTGGGGTTCGCCGACCGGGTCGATCCCGGCTGGGCAGGCTTCTGGAGCCTCGACGACCATCGTGGCGGGCCGCCGGAGCGCATCACGGCGGATCGTGCCGGCAACCCGCAGGAGGTGCTCGCCGTGCTTGCCGGGGGAACGGCTGTGTCGCTCATCCCCGAGGCGGCGGCGCTGGTGCTCGGCAACGTCATGGAGGGCATCATCGCGAGGCCCCTGCGCGATGCCGCGCGCGGGGAGATCTCCCTCGTCGGGCACGTCGACCGTCGCAACGCGCTCGTCGAGTGCCTCCTCGACTTCGCCGATGAGTTCGTCGCGCGATCGCGGCGTGCAGGCTCGGTGCACGACATCTCGGGTGACCCCAGTGGCGCCGACCCTGGCTCCGTGGTGCCCCCGGGGGAGGCCGGCGAGGCTGGCGGCTAGGCCGACGCTCAGTCGCCGCCGGCCGCTCGCAGGCACGTGGGCGCCGCTCCTTCATAGACGGCGATCTCGAGACCGACCGCGCCCAGGCCGGCCGCGGAGCTCAGCGCGCGGGCGCCGATCACGACAGTGTCGCCCGCCGGGATCGCAGATGGCGTGATCACCACCGACGCCGTGTCGGCGGGCCCGGCGAGGGTCGAGATCCGCTGCGACTGCTCCGCCGTGAGGCGCGCCGGCTTGAACTGGCCGGGTCGCGTCGGGCACGTGCGTTGTGAGGGCACGACGCGCACCGGTACGCCGAGCGAGGCGAGCGTTTCACTCGCGCCGCGCACCCCGACGAGTTCCTTGATGGTCACCGAGACCGTCCCGTCCGGGTTGCTCAGGACGGCGTAAGCGCTCGTGCCGCCGCCCGAGCCGAGCCCGATCACGATGGCCGCGAGGCCGGCCGCCAGGGCGAGCCCGACAGCTGCGACCGGCACCAGCCTGCGCCGGCGTGGCCGCACGTGCCTCCGAACAGGCGCGACGGTGCGCGGGGGAACGTCTGCGAGCAGCGAGCCGTGCTGCTCGACGAGTTCGGCCCACAGGCGCTCTTCGAACCTAGGCATCGTCACCTCCCTCGCGCCGCAGCCGCGCGCGCGTGCGCAGCACGCGTACACGCAGCGCGCCGGTCGAGATGCCCAGCTCGCGAGCCGCCTCTGCGGGCGCCAGCTCGCAGAGGTCGACGAGCTCGAGCGCTTCGCGGTCGAGCTTCGCCATGCGCGCCAGGCGCGCGGTCAGATCGCGGCTCGAATGCTCGAGCTCGATCCACCACATCAGCTCCTTGGTCTCGGTCCTGTCCAGCAGCCCCTCGAGTGAGCGCCGGCGGACCGGATCCTCGCCGCGAGGATCGGACTCGCGGTAGCGCATCCAGACCTTGCGGGCGATGCCGATCGCCCAGGCGCGCGGGCTGAGCGCTGCAGGGTCGTAGCGCCCGAACGCCTGGATCGCTGCCACGAACGTGTCGGCGGTGAGATCTGCGACGAGCTGAGGGTCCTCGTAGCGTCGCGCGAAGTAGGAGACGACCGGGCCGAACTGGGCGCGGTAGATGCGTTCGAACTCCGCCAGGCGGGACAGCGCCGGTGGGTGGACGCCGCCGGCTTTCGCCGCGGAGTCATTCAAGCCATCTGATTGTCGGGGCTCATCGTCGTCGCCGGGGGAGAGGGGGTTCTGGCGCATGCCTCAGACCACCGGTGCGACCTATTCTACATTCCGAGAGCTGGAACTCATCTGCTTATCGGACATTTGGCCGGTTCATTGCGTCGGAGCGAGCGAAAACCAGGGGGGAGCCGATCCATTGGCGGGACCGATTCGACCATATAGAGAAAGGACCGATCACCGATGGGACCAAGTTCACGGATCGGCAGGCGGCCCAGGCTGGGTCTCCTGCTGCGCGCCGGGGCGCCGCTGATCGCAGCGGGGTCGGCCGCGGCGCTTCTCTCAGGTGGCGGCTCGAGCTCACGCGCGAGCATCGCCTCGGCGCCGAGCTACTCGGCGCTGGAAAGCACGGCCGCGAGTGGCCTGCCGGTGGCCGAGCCGACGGACCGGCACCGGCCCGGGGATCCGGTCGGACCCTCCTTCCCGGCCCAGCCACCGGACGGGGCGACGGGCTGGCCGGTGGCCGGCTCGATCCGCAGGCTCTCGCTGAGCGAGCCGGGGCTGAGCGCATGGATCGCGCGCGGCGCCGACGGCGGCGTGTGCGTGCTGCTCTACGACGGCAGGCCGGTCGACGGGGTCAGCGCGATCGACATGGCCTGCTCGCCGCCGGAAGGGCTCTCCCGCGGCGCCAGCGTCGAAGTCGCCGAGATCCCGGGGATGACCGGCAAGACGGTCGCCGCCGGGGTCGTCCCGGACGGCGTCACGAGCGTCCGCGAGGTGATGGCCGACGGCTCCACGGCGACGAGCGCCGTACACGGGAACGCCTGGGCTCGGATCGCCGACGAGCCGGCGGCGGCCGGCGAACAGCCAACCGAGAGCAGGGAGGGATGACGATGGGCAAGCGCAAGCTGTCGATCGCGGTGCTCGTCGCCGCGCTCGCGTGCATGGGGAGCTTCGCCGTTGCCGAGGCAGGCGCGGTCCAGTACGCCAACAACGCGACCGTGGGAAGCGGTGCCAACCTCTTCGGCCCGTTCGTGAACCTCTACGCGGCGGAAACGATCGGGGCCGGGTCGGGCCTCGGCTGCGCCGGGATCCGTGGAGTCTCGGGCGTCGTCTGTGAGACCGAACCCGGGACCAAAGCGGTGATCATCCTCTCGACCCACGTCAACTCCGAACCGTACATCCACAATCACTCGACATTCACGAGCGTCTTCAACGGCTTCTACTACTCATAGGCCGCGGGCAGCCGATACCTGCGCGAGCTAGGGCTGCGTTCGAGCAGCCCTAGCTCGACCAGCGTCAGGGCGTAGCGGTGCGCGGTGCTGGCGCTCATGCCGGCGTCGCGGGACAGTTCCACGATCCCGCGCTCTTCATCCTCCGATGCGAAGCACGTGAGCAGCGACAGGCCGCGCAGCAAGGACCGGGACAGACGGTGGCAGGCGGGAGACTCGCCGCCGCGAGCGCCCGGCGTGGCGGCGCCGGACCGCCGCTCGGCCGGCGAAGTCCCTCTGCGCAGCGCACCGGAGATCAGCCCGGCGATCCCGGGGGCCGCGCTCTGAGAGCTCGCCCTCAGGACGTGGTCGACCTGGGCCGGGGAGAGCGCTATCGAGATCGGCGCATCGCGTCGGTCGGGCACGCAGCGATGCTCCCAGATGAAGACGAATGTCTGCACCCGGTGTTTCTCACGTGCCGAACTCCTGGAGCCATCCGGAAGAAGTGCTTGCGCGTGCAATCATGCGGACGATGGCTCCGATCACGATCACGCACTTCACCGACCCGGGCTGCCCGTTCGCATACTCGGCGAGCCCGGCTCTTGCCGTTCTGCAGTGGCGCTACGGCGACCAGCTCGACTGGCGACTCGTGACGATCGGCCTCGCCGAGGACCCGCAGCGCTACGTGGACGCCGGCTACACGCCGACACGCATGACAGTCGGCAACCGTCAGCGCTTCGGCCGCTTCGGCATGCCGTTCACGACCGAGCCCCGCGCGCGCGTCGCTGCGACCTCCCGCGCGTGCCGCGCGATCGTCGCGGCACGGCGCCTGCACGCCGGCCGAGAGGGACAGGTCCTGCGGGCGTTGCAGCTCGCGTGGTTCACGACAACGCTCGTGCTCGACGAGGACGCAGCGATCGCGCAGGCGCTCGGTCGCGTAGAGGGCATCGACGTGGCGGCGGTGGTCGCGGCGATCGACGATGCCGCGACGCTCGCGGCCTATGAGGACGACAAGGCGCAGACACGCAGCGCCGAGGGCAGCGCGACAGAGTTCCAGGGCAAGGCGCGCCAGACCGACGGGCCGGTCCGGTACTCGGCGCCGTCACTGGTCTTCCAGGGCGCCGACGGTCGCCGTCTGGAGGCCGGCGGCTTCCAGACGCTCGACGTCTACGACGTGCTTGTCGCGAACCTCGACCCGACGCTCGAGCGCCAGCCGCCCGCGCAGGACGCGCTCGCGGTCCTTCGCCGTTTCCCCGACGGCCTCGTCACGCAGGAGGTCGCCGCGATCATGGCCGAGCACAACTCATCGCCCGATCGCGCGGCCACGGAGCGCGCGTTGATCGAGCTGCTCGGCGAGGGCGCCGCACGGCGCGAGGCGCTCGCCGACGACGCGCTGTGGCGCGCCGCCTGAGCGTCCTTCACACCTCGCCCGCCCGCCACGGGTAGCCTGCAACGCCGATGGCGATCCGCGTCACCCTGCCCGACGGCACCCTGCTCGAGCTTCCCGACGGCGCGACCGGCGCGGATGCCGCGGCGGCGATCGGCCCGGGGCTGGCGAAGGCCGCACTGGCGGTCGCCGTGACCCACGAGCTGACCGGCGGGGAGCCTCAGCTGCGTGACCTCGCGCGAGCCCTGCCCGACGGCGCGAGCATCTCGATCGTCACCGAGCGCAGCGGCGAACAGGGGCTCGAGCTGATCCGCCACGACGCCGCGCACGTCCTGGCGGCCGCCGTGATGGACCTCTACGACGGGGTCAAGATCTCGATCGGGCCGCCGATCCAAGACGGCTTCTACTACGACTTCGAGTTCCCGACCGGTACCGCCGTCTCGGAGGCCGACTTCCCGCGGATCGAAGAGCGGATGCGCGCGCACGTGAAGGCCGCCGAGAGCTTCACGCGCGAGGACGTGCCGGTGGCGCTCGCGCGCGAGCGGTTCCTGAGCGAGCAGCAGGACTACAAGGTCGAGCTGATCGACGACCTCGTCACCGCCGCCGGCGCCGATCACCCGCTCGAGACCGTCTCGCTGTACACGAACGGCCCGTTCACGGACCTCTGTCGCGGTCCCCACGCGCCGAGCACGGCGACGGTCAAGGCCTTCAGGCTGAGCTCCGTCGCCGGCGCCTACTGGCGCGGAGACTCCACGCGCACGATGCTGACTCGCATCTACGGCACGGCCTTCTTCTCCAAGGCGGCGCTCGAGGAGCACCTCGAGCGGATCGAGCAGGCGAAGGCGCGCGACCATCGCAAGCTCGGCCGCGAGCTCGGCCTGTTCACGTTCTCGGAGGTCTCGCCCGGGGCCGCCTTCTGGCTGCCGGCCGGCACCGGCGTCTACAACGCGCTCGTCGCGCTGTCGCGCCGCATGGGTGGCGAACGCGGCTACAGCGAGGTCAAGACGCCGTTGATCTTCGACTCGGAGCTGTGGAAGACCTCGGGGCACTGGGGGAAGTACCGCGAGAACATGTTCACGCTCGCCGTCGAGGACCGCGAGATGGCGGTCAAGCCGATGAACTGCCCGGGTCACTGCGAGCTGTTCTCGAGCACCCGCCACTCCTACCGGGAGCTCCCGCTGCGCTACTCCGAGCCGGGGCTGCTGCACCGCAACGAGCCCTCCGGCGTGCTGCACGGTCTGCTGCGCGTACGGCACTTCGCACAGGACGACGGGCACATCTTCTGCACCGAGGAGCAGGTCCAGGAGGAGGTGCGCGGGTGTCTGGAGATGGCCTTCGCGACCTACGCGCTGTTCGACTTCGACGTGCGCCTGGAGCTCTCGACGCGCCCCGAGCAGCGAATCGGCGACGACGAGCTGTGGGACCGGGCCGAGCTCAAGCTGACCCAGGCGCTCGAGGAGATGGGCCTCGCCTACGAGCTGAATCCGGGCGACGGCGCCTTCTACGGACCGAAGATCGACATGCACATGACCGATTCGCTCGGCCGCTCGTGGCAGGTCGGGACAGTGCAGCTCGACTACTCGATGCCCGCCCGCTTCGAGCTCACCTACACGGGCGCGGACAACGCGGAGCACACGCCGGTGATGATCCACCGCGCGATCTTCGGCTCCTACGAGCGCTTCATAGGGATCCTGATCGAGCACACCGCCGGCGAGCTGCCGTTGTGGCTGGCACCGCTGCAGGCGATCGTGCTGCCCGTCTCGGACCGATTCAACGAGTACGCACGGTCCGTCGTCGCCGAGCTGCGTGAACGGGAGCTGCGGGTCGAGCTCGACGAGCGCTCGGAGTCGATCGGTCGCAAGATCCGCGACGCCGAGCTGCGCAAGGCGCCGTACATGCTGATCGTCGGCGAGCGCGAGACCGAGGCCGGAACGGTGTCGGTGCGCTCGCACGGGTCAGGCGACCAGGGCACGAGCTCCGTCGATGAGTTCGCGCAGAACCTAAAGGGCCAGCTATACTCCGCGGCATTGCAGCCCCGCGAAACCTCACAGCGACGCGCCTAGCATTCTTCGCTTGACGCGCAGCAAGGACAGCTAGTGCCGGTCCCCCGCAGGTTCGACCGGCGCCCGCCCGAGCGGGACACGACGAGGATCAACGAGCGTATCCGCGTGCCCGAGGTACGCGTGATCGACGAGGAGGGCCAGCAGATCGGCGTCATGAAGACGCCCGACGCGCTCAGCTTCGCCCAGGACCGGGACCTCGATCTCGTCGAGGTCGCTCCCGAGGCGCGCCCGCCCGTGACCCGCGTTCTGGACTACTCCAAGTACAAGTACGAGCAGGCCCAGAAGGTCAAGCAGGCGCGCAAGCACCAGCAGCAGATCACCGTGCGTGAGATCAAGTTCCGCCCGAAGATCGCCGAGCACGACTACGACACCAAGAAGCACCACGTCGAGCGCTTCCTCAAGCACAAGGACAAGGTCAAGGTCACGATCATGTTCCGTGGCCGCGAGGTGACCCACCCCGAGCGCGGCACGGCGAGTCTCGACCGGCTCGCCGAGGAACTGCAGGAGCTTGGCGTCGTCGAGCAGAGCCCGATGCAGGAAGGGCGCAACATGACGATGATGATGGCCCCCTCGAAAGCGGTCCTGACCGGACGCCTCGATAGCGATGGGGAGGGCACCGCAGCGGCCTCCGCCTCCGGTGAGGCCTCAAACGGTGAGGCG
>JAOPZS010000040.1 GCA_025963965.1 Solirubrobacterales bacterium | reverse complement strand
GGTGGCCGCAGGAGTCGCAGTCCCAGGCCGGCCTTTCCTTGACCTTGTGGAACTTGCGCTCACGGTCGCACTTCGCGCAGTAGGCGTGGGAGCCGTCCTCGGAGTAGCGGTTGCGCCAAAGCCAGTCCAGGCAGGCGGCGTCGTTCGGGAACTCGCGCATGAACTCCATGAGCGAGTACTGAGAGGCCGAGTAGTCGGCACGGACGGGTTCGTTGCGGTCAACGGGCGGCATGGCGATGCTCCCACGCGATCTGAAGGATGAGCAGCAGGTTGAAAATGACGAACGTCAAAGGCGACATGACTCCAAACACGAGCAGCAATACAAGCGCGAGGAACGCTGCGATTTGGCCTATGCGGGCGACTGCCATGGGTCCATCCTCCCACAGAATCTACCCCCTGTCAAGGGATATATGTGAGCGATGTCACACTGACCGCCCGCCGCCGTGGGCAACATAGTCAGTGATCGAGACAGGTGCAGCGCTTTCAAGCAGCATCTCTCCTGAATCCCTCCTCCCTCGAAACGGCCCGCTCTCCCCAGCGGGTCGTTTCTTTTAAGCCGCGTCTCTGATCGCCGAGCGGCGCAGGTATCCGAGCCCAGCCGAGCTTCGCGCCGCGGGTCAGGCGGGGCGGGCGGTGGCGCGGGCGCCGAGGATCGTTCCGCCGCGACTCCCCGGCAGCGGCTCGCCGGTCACAGCGAGATGCACACGCTCGGCGATCTTGGCGCCGGTGTAGCCGACCTCCTCGTGCAGCAGCGCGGGCTTGCCGTGGGTCACGTAGCGGTCGGGCAGCCCGACGCGCATGATCCGCGGGATCGGCGTCCCGGTCTCGTTCAGCGTCTCCCACACGGCCGATCCGAAACCGCCCGCGAGGACGCCCTCCTCGATCGTCACCAGCAGGTCGTGCTCGGCCGCGAGCTGCGCCATCAGCCCGGCGTCGATCGGCTTGGCAAAGCGCGCGTCGGCGACTGTCACTGCGATTCCCTGGGCACGCAGCTCATCGGCCGCTTCGAGTGCCTTTCCGACGCCGCTGCCGTAGCCGATCAGCGCGACACGGCGGGCGGGGTCGATGCCGTCGAGGTCGGCCTCGCAGAGGATCTCGCCAGTGCCGATCTCGATCGGCTCGGGGTCTGCGGGAAGCTCGACGCCGACGCCCTCGCCGCGCGGGTAGCGCAATGCGACGGGGCCGTGGTGCGTCAGCGCCGTGCGCAGCATCCGCTTCAGCATCGCCTCGTCACGAGGCGCCATCAGCACGAGATTCGGCAGGCAGCGCATGTAGGCGATGTCGAAGGCGCCGTGGTGTGTCGGCCCGTCGTCGCCGACGAGCCCGGCGCGGTCCATCGCGAAGACCACGTCGAGATTCTGCAGGCAGACGTCGTGGACGATCTGGTCGTAGGCGCGCTGCAGGAACGTCGAGTAGATCGCGACGACCGGCTTGATGCCCTGCAGGGCGAGCCCAGAGGCGAACAGCACGGCCTGCTGCTCGGCAATGCCCACGTCGAAGTAGCGATCCGGCATCGCCTTCTGCAGGACCGACAGTCCCGTGCCGGAGTTCATCGCGGCCGTGATGCCGACGACGCGCTCATCGCGCTCGCACTCCTCGACGAGGGCGTCGCCGAAGACCTGCGTGTACTGCGGCGGCGGCGCGGCGGCGGAGCCGTTGCCGTTGGCCACCGGACGGGTGGGCGAGCCGTTGAGGATCGACTTGGGCTTGGCGGCGTGCCACTTCTCCATGCCCTCCAAGCCGCCCTCCTCGGCCGGCGCGAAGCCCTTGCCCTTGACCGTCGCGATGTGCACCACGACCGGCCGTTCGGCGGCGAGCGCCTCGCGCAGGGCCGCGCGGAGCGCCTTCACGTCGTGGCCGTCGACCACGCCCATGTAGGCCCAGTCGAGCTCCTCCCACCACAGGCCGGGGGCCCAGAATGCCTTGATCGACTCCTTCAGGTGCGGCCCGAGGCGCTCGAACGCGGCGCCGATGCCGATCGGCAGCCGCGTCAGGCCGCCCTCGACCTCCGAGCGGGCGTGCCACAGCTTCGGGTTCAGGCGGACGCGGTTGAAGTAGCGCGACAGCGCGCCGACGTTGGGGGCGATCGACATGCCGTTGTCGTTGAGCACGACGACGATCGGCGTGCCGAGGCCGCCGGCCTGGCCGATCGCCTCGAAGGCGACCCCGCCCGTCATCGCCCCGTCGCCGATCACGGCGACGACCTTGCCGTCCTCTCCCCCACCCTGCTGGCGCATGCCCTCCTTGATGCCGACGGCGTAGCCGATCGAGGTCGAGGCGTGGCCTGCGCCCATGATGTCGTGCGGGGACTCGGCAATCGAGCAGAACGGCGCGAGCCCCCCGTACTGGCGGATCGTCGCAAGCTCCACGCTGCGGCCGGTCAGGACCTTGTGCGGGTAGGCCTGGTGGCCGACGTCCCAGAGGATCTTGTCGCGCGGAGACTCGAGCAGCGAATGCAGCGCGACGGCAAGCTCGCACGTGCCGAGATTCGCGCCGAAGTGCCCGCCGATCTCGCCGACCGTGTCGATGATGTGCTCGCGCACCTCCTGGGCCAGCGCCTCCAGCTCCTGCTCGGAGAGCCCGTGCAGGTCCTCGGGTCCGTTGATCGTCTCGAGCAGGGTCATGAGGTGCGCGTGTAGATGAAGTCGGCGATGTCCTCGAGCTCAGCTGTCGCGCCGTCCTGCACGGCCCCGCGCTCGGCGAGCTCGGCGAGCGCAGCGCGTGCGGTGGCATGTGACTCGGCGGCCAGCTCGCGCGCCTGCGCGATCCCGAACTCGCTCACGTACGTTCGCTTTCCGTGGCGCTCATCGCTTCCTCGTGGCTTTCCCAGTGCATCATCGGTGCCGGTCACGTCGAGAATGTCGTCGACGATCTGGAAGAGGACCCCGAGCTCCGCGGCGAAACGCCGGAACGGGGTGGCCTCGGGACCGTCGGCGGTCCCGGTCAACAGTAGTACGCAGAGCACGGACGCGCCGATCAGCCGGCCGGTCTTCAGCTCGTGCAGCCGGCGCAGCGCTGCCGGCCCGGGCGGGGTTCGGCCGCTGATGTCCGCATACTGACCTCCGACCATGCCGCTGGCGCCGGTGGCTGTTGCCAGCTCGGCGGCCGCGGCAAGCACCCTCTCGGGCGCAGAGCGCTGCTTCCTCAGCAGGTGGCGGAAGGCCTCTGCGTAGAGGCCGTCGCCGGCGAGGATCGCGACTCCCTCGCCGAACTTGACGTGGCACGTCGGCTGGCCGCGGCGCAACTCGTCGTCGTCCATCGCCGGCAGGTCGTCGTGGATCAGCGAGTAGGTGTGGATCAGCTCGATCGCACCGGCCAGCGGCAGCACCTCGTGCTGCTCGAGCCCGACCGCGCGCGCCGTCGCGAGGGCGAGCACCGGGCGGATGCGCTTGCCGCCGGCCAGCAGCGAGTAGCGCATCGCCTCCTCCAGGCCGGCCGTGAGCGGCTCTTCCGAGAAGCTCATGTCCTGCAGGTAGCGCTCCACCTCCTCGCGGAGATGATCCGGGTAGCTGGCGCTCACGGACGGCCGGCGAGCGCCTACAGGAGGCTGTCCTGGCCGGGCGCGGGCGCCGGGACCTCTGCGCGGGTCAGCTGCTCGAGCTCGGCCGCGGCCTGCGTCGCCAGCGAGGCGCAGTCCTCGACGAGCGTCGCCGCGGCGTCGGGCGAGAGCTCCCCCGAGCGCAGCTGCTCGGCGGCGCGCCCCAGGCGGCCGATCATCTCGTCAAGGCGCTCGACGCTGCTCATCAGATGTGCGCATTCTCGCGTACCTCGCGCAGAACTGCCGCGAGCACGCCGTTGACGAAGCCCGGCGCCTCGGCGCCGCAGAAGGTCTTGGCGCTCTCGACAGCCTCCTCGATCGCTCCCTCCGGCGGGATCGGCTCGTCGGACGGAGCCGCGTCGGGATGCAGCATCTCGATCAGCGCGACGCGCATGATCGACCTCTCGAGCGGCTGGATCCGCTCCACCGACCACCCGTGCGCGTGCCGGTCGATCACCGCGTCGAGCTCCTCCGCCCGGTCAGCCGCCGCATGGGCGAGAGCGCGCGCGAACAACGAAGAGTCGCGCGGCAGCGTCTGCGCAAGCTCACGCCCGGTCAGGTCGTGCTGGTAGAGCGCGACGACGGCGGCCCGGCGCTGATCGGTCCGGCGCATCTAGGCGCGGGCGACGTATTCGCCCGAGCGAGTGTCGACTCGGATCATCTGGCCGGGCTCGACGAACAGGGGCACCTGGATGACCGCTCCCGTCTCGAGCGTGGCGGGCTTCGTGCCGCCGCCGGAGACCGAGTCGCCGCGCAGCCCCGGATCGGCCTCCGTTACCTCGAGCTCGACGGCGCTCGGCAGCTGCAAGTCAGCCGGCTCGTCGTCGATGAACAGCAAGTCCACTTCGCTGCTCGGCTTCAGCCAGCGCAGCGGATCGGCGAGCGTGCTCTCGGCGACAGCGATCTGTTCGAAGGACTCCGAGTCCATGAAGTGCGCGTCGGTACCGTCCGCGTAGAGGAACTGCATCTTGCGCGCCTCGGTCCGCACATCGCGGAACTTCTCGCCGGCACGGAACGTGCGGTCGATCATGTTCCCGTCGGAGGCGCGGCGCAGTTTCGTCCGTACGAACGCCCCGCCCTTGCCCGGCTTGACGTGCTGGAACTCCGCGATCTTGTAGATCGTCCCGTCGACCTCGATGTGATTGCCGTTTTTGAATTGGTTGGTACTTATAGCCACACTGCGCTACCTTTCGCTCCGTGCCCACAGCCCGAATGGACGGCTACGTCAGAGTATCTAGGGTCGCTGGTCGTGAGGGCGACTCCTTCATCAGCCCGGCCGTTCAGCGAGAGCAGATCGAAGCATGGGCGAAGTTGCGATCTGTCGAGATAGCAGCATGGCACGAAGACCTCGACCAATCTGGCGGAAAGCTCAATCGACCGGGTCTAGAAGCGCTGCTGGCCCGCATTGAGTCGGGCGACACTGCCGGAGTCGTCATAGCGAAGCTAGACCGACTGTCGAGGCTGGGCGTTGCGGACGCTCTGAAGCTGGTCGAGAGGATCACTGACGGCGGCGGCACCATCGCGGCCCTGGACCTTGGCATCGATCCCACAACCCCGTTCGGTGAGTTCGGCATGACGCTAATGCTGGCCATGGCCCGCATGGAGCGCCGCCGACTAACGGAGTCCTGGGACGTGGCCAAGGAACGTGCAATGGACCGGGGCGTCAAGATCGGCCCTACTCCGCTGGGCTACCAGCGCGAGACGAACGGCACGCTCAGCGCACACCCCCAGCAAGGCCCAATCGTGAGCGAGGCTTATCGGCTGGCAGCCCTCAGCGGCTTGCAGGCCGCGATGGCGCACCTGCAACGAGAGGCACCAGAGCGCGAGTGGACGACCTTTACGGCGCGGCGGCTGCTGAGCACCCGCACCTACCTTGGTGAGAGCCACTACGGCGGGCGCATGGAGCCGGACGCACATCCTGCACTGACTGATCGACCTACCTGGGAGCGCGCGCAGAGCACCCCGGAACGACGCCAACCATCGGCCGACTTTCCGCTCAGCGGCATCCCCACCTGTGGCACATGCGGCGCGCCGATGGTTGGAGGACGTAGTGGCGGCGGCGAGGGTAAGCCCAGCAAACGGACCTACCGCTGCTCAGCCAGCCTTTCGACAACGAGGCGCGAGAAGTGTGCGAAGCCGCCGACGATTTTGGCTGACACTTTGGAGGGCTACGTGCGCGAGAGCCTGCGGCCGGTGCTCGACGGGCTCAGTGTCTCTGTAGCCGACGACGACGAACTTGGCCAAGCCGAACGCGATCTGCTTGCGGCCGAGGATGAGCTACAGGCGTTTGCAGCCGACACTACGCTGAGACAGGCTCTGGGCTCTACCTACCACGGGCAGCTCGCTGCGCGAGTCCAGGCGATTGAGGGTGCCCAGCAGCGCTACAGAACGCTTGCCCAGCAGACGCAAGCTACTGCGCGACTGACTGGCGCAAGCGTCCTAGACGATCCCCAGCAGATCGGGGAACTGCTGCGAGGCGCAGACCTCTTGAACATCATCGTTTCCGTTGGTCGGGGGAAGGTTGCTGACCGCGTCCGCATTTCTGCGGTCGATGGTTAGTTGCTTCCCTGGGTGACGCCTACGGCCGAGCTTCAACAGCGCCTGCTCGGCCTTGGCCGTTAGCTCTGGCGTTACGTCCAGAGTGGGAATAGCTACCTATGTGCCTGCCTGCGTCAACTCGATACCTCCCGCGTCGTTGGTCGTACCTCGATTCAATCACCGAATTGGCGTCTGTCAATAACCATCCGCTAGCGCGCCTAGGCTTCTGGTCCTGTGCTGACGGAGCCTGAGATAGCCATTCTCCAAGCGGTCGACCGCCTGACGCCTGATGGATACGGCGAGACTGATGGCGAGGCAATCGAAGATCAGCTTCACCGCGCTGGCGTGGGCGTACCACCAGGGATCCAGTTCGCCCGCACGGTCGGGAAGTTGAGAGAAGAGAGCTTTCTCAAAGCGTACGTCACGGGCGGCGGCCGCCCGGTGCAGGTTGAACTGACGGGACTCGGCCGTCAGGCTGCGCGAGAGGCAGGGGGCTTTGAGCGGAGTTATTCTGCAGCGCGGCAGTTGCTTGCGTCAGACGGTTTCGCCGCTGCTTTTCCGAGAGCATTCGGGCCATGGGCGGATGCGGAGCGTCTGCTGTGGGGCGACAACGTCGACGCGCAGCTTTCGACAGTCGGCCACAAAATCCGAGAGGCCGCCCAAGCATTTGCGACGGCGGCCATCGAGCGCTACGACGCGGACGATCCTCCGTCAGACGTGAAGCTGGTCAAGAAGCGGCTTGGTGCGGTCATCGCGCACAACCGGCAGTTCCTAAGCCCCAAGAAGCGCAAGGTTCTAGAAGACCTCGGCGACCTGTGGGAGAGCACGGTTGATCTGATCGAACGTCAAGAGCACTCCGCACAGAAGGAGGGCGAGCCCGTCACATTCGAGGACGGTAGGCGCATCGTCATGCTCACGATGTTCCTAATGATCGAGTTCGTGACGATCTTGGACGACACGGACGATCCGCCGCCCGCGACGCTTGAGCCGGGCTAGGGTTACGGCAGCACCGCCCGTTCTCACGGGCCACGGCTCATTTGCTTGCGCCGAGACATCGCTAGTCCCTGACGAACTGGATGACGACGGCCTCGCGGCCGTCGTTCGTCACGGCCCTGCTTCTCGCGCGCCCGTTCCGTTTTCTAGCTTGGAGTTGAGCGTTCGAGCGGAGGGTTGTTGATTTCGAGTGGAAGTCCTCGCCCGGGATTAGTTCCCAAGCGTTCCCGTCTAGCCACTCGTCCCATGGGTAGCGGGAGCCGTTCTGCGTTGGAAAGCTGTCGAGCCGCCGTGCCATCTGCCGTTCCCTTCGGTTTGACGTTGATACGTTGATGCGCTAGAACGTACAACGCATGGCGAGGGACGACAACACACGATTTCGTATCACTACGTGGCCGAATCAGCGGTTGCCGCACCCTCCACCGGGCGAAAACGTCGCGTATCGGATCACGCCGCACGGAATGGTCATCCCTGATTGGGACAAGGGCCTACGCCCAGCTTCGCCTCGATGGTCGGAAGAGAGCTATCTAGAGCTGATCGAGGTGGATCTTGACGATGCAGACGCGATCCTCGGATTTGTCTCGACGTACGGAGCCCTGGGCATGCGATCAGGCAGGGCTTCCAACAACCGGCTCAGTCTGGCCGGGTTGTCCTATTTGGATGCCGCTGACCAAGTAGCCGAGGAACTCAGTGAAGAGCACATGCAGGTCGCCGCGGCCGACGAGCTTCACGTGGGAGCTGGCGAAACGCTAAGCGAGTTCCGGTGGGGCGCGCTCTGCATGCGCGACATGGTGTCGGCGTGGCGCATTGCTCAGGGCGAGCTGGATGAAGATACCCACCGCTGGGAGGCTCCGGTGTGGAAGTTCGCAAAGCACCCCGTGGACGACGTTCCCTGGGAGTCATCGATTGGCGCTGCGAGCTTGTTGACCATCGGTCTGTCGGTCAGCGTCGAGTGTTTCGCCCCCGTCGTTCGAAGCGAACTCGATGACGATCGGGGTCTGCCGATCTTCGAGGATATGTGGGCATACGAGATTTGCTGCTTGGAGCTGTTCAACCACATCGTGGAGCAGGCGACCTACAGGCGGTGCGCCAACGAGACGTGTGACCGGTTGTTCGTGCGCCAACGCGGACGAGCAGAGCAAGGCCAATACCGCATGCACGGAGTGAAGTACTGCTCGACCGAGTGCGCTCGGGCACAGGCGCAGCGACAGTACCGGCGACGCAAGGCACAAGACCTTTAGCCTTTTCGTACCACTTTGATTTCTGGCCTGCTGTGTTGCACGACTACCCAGGGAACCCAACCTAAGTCTGTGAGGTTTCCGTTTCTCCCAGCAACCCCAGGAATCCCACGAATCTAGTCAGTAAGCTTCATTCGTGCTGACGATGATCGTGCTGTATACGTTGGCCGCGCTATTTGTCGCGTCGGTCGCGGTGGCGATCACCTACGCGACCTTTGGAGGGGTGATCGAACTGGTGCTAGCAGTTGCGCGGCGCGCGCGCCGTGCTTTGCGCCATGGTGCCGACGTTGAGCGTGGCCGCGACTTGTGATCCTAGCGCCGCAAGCGATCACGTCTTAGCAGACAAAAGTGCCTATTTGCTGGGCTTTTGTCGCTAGGCCAGCTCCGGCGCGCTGGGTTTCCTAGGGTTGCTCAGTCGGTGCGAGCTGCCCGGACGATGCCGATGACGACCGTCACCGCGCCGAGGATTACCAGTGCCCATGCGCCAATACGGATCAGGTCATACGCGGTCTGCGAAAGCCCTTCAGCCGATGAAGCGCCGCCATTGGCGACGCCCTGTTCGGCGAGCTGTTCGACTGTAATCGGGTTGGTCGAGATAGGACCGCTCGCCGGTACCGGATGATGACTGTGCGCCTCGATAAACCCCGCAATGCCCGCGATGACCATGACCGCCCCGATGTAGACACGGAGCATCAGGCGGCGACCGCCGCGATCAGCAAGACGACCCAGGCCAGAATCGCCACCCCTACGAGGCCAAAGAAGATCAGGCCAGCACCCATGATCA
Source organism: Solirubrobacterales bacterium (assembly GCA_025963965.1). GTDB lineage: Bacteria > Actinomycetota > Thermoleophilia > Solirubrobacterales > Solirubrobacteraceae > Palsa-744. Next base: position 3,104 of record JAOPZS010000040.1, on the reverse strand, counting down.
GATCGAACGGTAGATCAGCATCCTCAACATGCACTTCGAGGTCTTGATCGTCGCCTTCGTAGAGCTTGTCGCTGAGCAGCCGCTGAACATCACTCGCAATCAGGTGGATATGGCGATCGCTTCGGATACGAACGCGATAGCGCTGTTTGTTGAGGCGGCGCTTGAGCATGCGCGCACACTAACCGGAGCACCTTGTGCGGGCGTGCACAAGGCAGAGTTGATACGCATTCGGCTCAGCGCCACCAAACCGTTGCAAGTCCGCTGATTGCTGATACAGTTCTCTACAGAAGCGTAATAAGTCGATGATGGAGGCGATGCGATGACCAACAAGGGCCGCAAGTTCCCGCCTGAGCCGCTAACGGCAGACGAGGCACAGGCACTCATCGACGTCATCAAGGGCAATGGGCCGCTGGCGATGCGCAACAGAGCGCTGCTCGCGCTGCTGTGGCGATCAGGGGTTCGCGTGAGTGAGGCGCTGGCGCTGAAGCCTGCAGATGTAGACCTTGATAGGGGCAGCGTGCGTGTGCTCAACGGCAAGGGCCGCAAAGATCGTGTCAGCGCCATCGACAGCCGCGCTACAGGGCATCTGCGGGCTTGGCTGGCGGTGCGTGCTGGGCTGGGGCTCAATGGACGGCAGCCGCTTTTCTGCACCGTCTCAGATGGCCCCAACAAGCAGGTTGGCCGAGCGCTCAACCCGGCCTACCTGCGTCAGCTCCTACCGAAGTTGGCGGCGCGCGCGGGCATCGACAAGCGCGTGCATCCTCACGGACTGCGGCACACTCACGCCGCTGAGCTGCTGCAGCGCGGCGCGCCACTCGGCGTGATCAGCGGCCAGCTCGGACACACGTCCGTCGTGACGACGAACACCTACCTGCAGAAGGTCACCGGCGATGATGTCCTCGCAGGTATGCGGGCGGCTGGTTTCACACTTGAGAGGGCAGCAGAGACGCGCTAGCGGCGCTGTAAGCCGTCGAGCTGAGCAAGCCTAGGGAAGCTGCCAGCTGGCCCCGTTGGCATTGCAGCGGGCCTTTAGTGGCTGGGCTTCCTAGGGTTGCCTGAGGTCGGCGTAAGCCGCCTCACGCTCGGCCGCTTTCGGCCGGGCCGAGCGGTGCCGACGTGACGTACTCGGCCGTGCCTCGGCCGGGCGATCTGCGTAGACGGGGCGCCCTCGCGGCGGGGGTGTGCCGTCCTCTCTCAAAGCGGCGTCGTGGTGCGCAGGCCTAGCGCGGCGTAACGCGCCCGAGCTGCGGCCGGACATTCGATGGTGCCCGTCTCACGGTCCAAGGTTTCGGCGACTCACGGCCGCGCCACGCTTGTCGGCGCGCGTGGCCTGCGGCTGGTAGTCGGCCGTGCGGAAGATCGGCGGTGCGATGTTTGGAGCGATGCCCTGATCGCGCGCGGCTCGCCAGACCAGTTTGCCGGGGGTACTGGTACGGAGCAACCCAATCGACACAGAGTTTCGCGGCACCGGGGCTGCGATCCAACCGATTTCACCCCACCGGGGTTGCTGCCCGACTCCGGCAACTGCGTGTGGCAGCACCCGCCTGTGCGTCCTCTACCGGATGGCCGCCGCTACCGCCTTTGCGAATGCAATGAGATTCTGGTGGCTCGCTTTGGGACCAAAGTCGGTAGAACCGGCCGGATAAGTAATCGTGCCTTTGACAACAAATCGTTGGTCCGTGAAGGCGAAGGCCTCCACGGCAAAGGACGTACCCGGTTCTTGAGGGAGAAACAAGAGCGTTCCGTGTTCGCCGATGGAGGATTCTTGAACGACCTTGTACTGCTGGGCCGGAGCAATTTCTTCCAAGAAAAACCGTTCGTTTTGGCTTGTGTGCTTAAAAAACGTAACCAACGAACTAAGGGTCGCTGTCGCATAGTAAGAACACCCTAACCGCTCGGGAGCCGGGTTCACCTTGTGATTTAGCGCGCGTTCGGCCAAGCTTGGTGGGATGAGACTACAAGGTTCAGTTGCAAGCAGGTTGTAGGCCTGGGCGGTCGTTAGGTGCTGCGGACTCCCGGCTGTCGATGTTGACGGGGCCTGTCGATGGGAGCTAGCTGGTAGCGTCTTGCCGTCAAAATTGATCGCAAGCAGCCATTCGATAGTCACACGCTGAAGGTCAGCTTCGCTGAGAAAGCTACCACCCTGGCCTGGTTCGGAAGGCTCAAAGGCTGAGGCGTGGGCCGCCCAATCGGAGCTGGCAGATGCAACTCCAATGTTTAGGTTCTTCCCGGTCGATGACCCTTTGTCGCCACACGCGCTGACGGGCCCCGCAACCTGACGTTCGAGTTGTTCTGCCATGGCATTCATCTCAAGTGGCACAGTGATTGGGCACACGTTTTCAGCTGCTCCTGGGCCGCTGGAAACACCAATAACGCCGCTTACGTCATTTGACGCTTCCGCATTGACCGTGCGCGACGGGTCATGCAAAAAACCTTTACAGATGAACTGCGAGAAGTCCGAGCCTGCGGTTCGCATTTCACCGCCGGGTATTAGGCTCCATGTCCACTTGCGGCCCGCCGCGGCGGTGGCGGCTTCAACGGTGCGGCCAAACGTCGTACACGCCCCTGGGGGAAGACGCGTAGATGACGTACTCGACCGGCCGAGGCTTGACGCTGGACGGGTCTGATGGCTCTGGCCGCCGCATCCAACGAGCAGCGTCACCGCCGTCAGCGCTGAAAGTACGCACGGACAAAACGCAGCCCGTCGGCACCTCGTCTGTCCGTGCATGCGGCGAATATACATGGGCAGGCCGCCAGGTTCTCTATACCTTGGCGGCCTGGCGGCCTGACGTGACAGTTGTCTGCAGGATAGCCGCTTTTTATGGCAGGCCGCCAAGCAGGCCGCTAGGCCTTGGGGGTGTGCCCCCACCCTGCGGTTGCGGCCGTTTTCACACCTGTAGTGGTACCGATGCGGCCCAGGCCGCGAGGCCGCCAAGTCTCTGAAGGTTTGGCGGTCTGGCAGGCCGCCAAACGCCTGGCGGCCGGCTTGGCGGTCTGCCCTACATGGGTAGCGGTTCATCGATCCTCCAAGCCCACCCGTCCGATTCTTGTTTGGCGGTCGCACCAAGTTCCTTTTTGGCTCGCTCTACGGTGCGCCATGAATG
>JAOPZS010000026.1 GCA_025963965.1 Solirubrobacterales bacterium | reverse complement strand
AGGCGACGCGCTCGCCCGCCTACCCGAGCGCGAACGCGAGATCCTGCGCATGCGCTTCGCCGAGGAACTCACCCAGAGTCAGATCGCAAGCCGAACCGGCATCTCCCAGATGCAGGTCTCGCGGCTGCTGCGCCGCTCGCTGGAGCAGTTGCGGGAGTTCGCCGAAGGCGAGTCGCCACCGTCGGTGAGCCCGCCACAGGCGGGCTAGCCGGCCGCGGTCTGGAGGCGGCGTTCGAGCGCCCGTGGCGCGCGGTCGATCGGGGCCGGTTAGCGACGGGCGATCGCGCCTTCCTCCTGAGACCACCGCGATGGGAGACGGCGCGACGGTCATTCAGCTCGTCAACCAGCATCTCGCGCAGAGCCGCGAGCCGAACGGCATCGCCTCGCCTGTGCCATCGTAGGTCGCCAGGTGGCGAGGATCGAGTGGTTCGAGGGGGCGCGCGAGGAGCTCGACTCCTTCTTTGCGCTCGCAGATGATGCACCCGCACAGGTCCGCAGATACCGCGACCTCGGACGTGTGCTCGTCGCACGTGAAGGTCCCGAGCTGATCGGCCACCTGCAGCTACTCACCGGGGAACGTCCGTGCGAGATGGAGGTGCGGAGCCTCGCCGTTTCCGAGCAGCGCCAGGGGGCGGGCGTGGGGAGGAGGCTCGTGGAGCGCGCCGTGGCAATCGCTCGGGAGGAGGGCGCCTCGACGCTCATCGTCTCGACGGCTGCGGCTGACGCGAGGGCCGTCCGCTTCTACCAGCGCGTCGGCTTCAGGATGCTTCGCATCGAGCGGGACGTGTTCACGCGAGCGGCCGGATACCAGGATGTCGAGGTCGACGGCATTCCGCTGCGCGACCAGCTGTGGCTCTCGCTCTCCCTCACCGACGCCGACTCGACGTGCGAGATCGGAGTGCAGCAGCTTCGCGTTGCGCGGCACACCGAGCGCCTCGGCGAGCTCCTCCGGTTCTACCGGGACGGGATCGGGCTGGTCGAGGTGGGCAGCTTTCAGGGTCACGACGGCTATGACGGCGTGTTCCTGGAGATCCCCGGCACCCGCGCGCATCTGGAGCTGACGACGGGTGGCGGGCGTCCCGCGCCGGCATCGCACCCGGAGTCGCTGCTCGTGCTCTACCTCGGATCTGAGGATGACGTTGGAGCAGTCGCGGCACGCCTCGGCAGCGAGGCGGTTGAACCGGCGAACCCGTACTGGGCCGAGCACGGTGTGACCTTCGAGGACCCGGATGGCTTCCGGGTCGTGCTCGTGGCCGAGCCGTGGAGCGCGGGGTAGCGGAGCGCCCCGCGGCGGGTAGCTCAGACGTTGTGAGACACGCGACTCGAGGAGGAGATATGCAGATCACCAGAAACTCGCTCGACACGACACCCGGCCCGGGCGAATGGTTCACCGGCACGGTCTTCATCGACCCGGTCGCCGCGCCGTCGGGGCCCTCCCTTCTCGCGGCGGCGAGCGTGCATTTCACGCCCGGCGCGCGCACGGCGTGGCACACGCATCCCAACGGGCAGACGATCTTCGTCACCGAGGGCCTCGGACGCTGCCAGCGCCGCGGCGGCCCGATCGAGGAGATCCGGCCCGGCGACCGCGTGTTCTTCGAGCAAGGCGAGGACCACTGGCACGGCGCGGCACCTGGCCGCTTCATGACCCACCTGGCGATGCAGCAGGTCGACGAGGAGGGGATCGCGGTGACGTGGGGCGAGCACGTCAGCGACGAGGAGTACGGCGCTCCGGCTTAGCGGCTGGGGCTCACGGACGAGCGGACACGGCCGCGAACTCGGCCGGGAGCTGCGAGGTCACGTCGAACCACTCCTTCGGCGTCACGGCCTCGCGCAGCGTGGCGAACACAGCCCGGACGTGCTCGCGCGCGAGCTGTGGGTCGACGCCCTCCCGCTCGGCCACTCCGCGCACGAACCTGTCGAGGTCGATTCGCCTCGCGGCGCCGTTGCTCAGCTCGTCGCCGCGGCGGAGCGGCTCGTGCAGCTCGCTCGGCAGCTGGTCGATCAGATCCTCGACCTCGCCGTGGGCGATGCGTTCGGCAAGCTTCTCGAGCACGGCGGCGGTCGCGGCCCGGGCGGCGCCCCGCTCCAGCCCGGCGCGCCGGGAGACACGCGCGAGGAACTCCTCGGCCGGCATCGCCTCGAGCCATTCTCCGCGTGCGAGCAGACGCTCGAAGCTGCTCGGAAGCTCGGCGACCATGTCGTCGTACTCATCCGCTCCCACGACCTGGCTGAGCGCGAGCATCGTGGCACGGGCGTGGCGCTCGGCGGTCTCGGTGTCCACGTCCTCCCGCTCCGCTATGCGCCGCACGAACTCGTCCGCGTCGAATCCCTCGGCGGGCGTTTTGGTCGCGATCCATGGTCCGAGCTCGGGTCCGAGGCGCTCGGCGAGGTCGCGCGCCTCGCCCGCGGAGATCCGCTCGGCAAGCGTCTGCAGGACAGCGCGAGCGGCCGATTCCGCTGCGCTCGGGCCGAGCCCCGTGACGTCGTGAACGACCTCGAGAAACCGCTCGAGCCGTGCGTCTGCGGCGGTTTCGGTGCCGGCGGCGTCGGGCATCCTAGGAAGCGCCCTCGAGCATGCCGTGCAGGTGCGCCGCAGCCAGCTCGATGTCGTCGTAGTCGTATTGCCCCGCGCGCGACTCGGCGGCGAGCACCGCGCATCGATGGACGTCGCTGAGATCCCCGTAGGGGAACCGGTAGCGCCCCTTGGTTTTCTCGGGCTTCTCCTCGTCGACGCCGAGATGCCAGCGCGCGAACTCGTCGTATCCGTGCTCCTCGATGAAGCTGTTCTCCTGGCCGGCGGTCGGCTGGTGCTCGCTCCAGTCGTCTCTGGCGTCGTGCACGCGGTTGCCGGCCTTGATCAGTCGCTGCGCGTGCTCGTAGGCGGAGCTGCTGAGCTTCATGGCACACCTGCCTGTGGACTCGTGTGGACGCTGCTTTGAGACCTAGGACGCAGGCAGCCCCGGGCAAGCGCCCGAGGTCAGGTGCCGCGGAGGCCCGGTCGGACCTGCAGAGGAGCGGGGGAGTGGCTCCCGGCGAACGCCGAGAGCCACCCGCCGACGCTAAACGGTGAGGGAACCGGTGAGCGTGCCCTTCTTGACCTTCTTGGCCTTCTTTTTGCCTTCGGCGACGCCGCACGTCGAGCCGCCTTCGTAGCTCTGCTGAACGGCGCCCGTGATCGGGCTTTCCGCGAACGGACCCGATTCGATCAGTCCGCCGATCGTGGTCGGCTGTTCGGTCAGCGGCATCGTGAAGGAACCCATCGAGTTGCCGTGTCCCTTCGGTGACCACTTGATGACGATGGTGCCCGTGTCAGGGTCGCCGGGGCCGGCGAGCGCCGCGCAGGTGACCGGTTCGGTCGTCTTGAGGTGCGCCACGTACTTGCCGCCGGTGACAGTCGCTTCTTCGCCTGTGCAGTTGGTCAGCGTTCCCTTGACGCTGATGTTCTGGACCTGCGGGGTGGCGCTCAGACCGGGGGACAGCTTGATCGACGCATTGTTTTCACACGTCTCGGTCGTCGCGGCACCGGCTGAGGCGCTCGTCGCGCCGAGCGCTGCGACGGCCAGCACAGCGACTGACAGAATTAGTCTACGCACAGGGTTCTCCCTCGTTGTTGTCTTCATGACGATGTGGTGCAAAACCCACTCTCGGTGAGGGAGGACCCAGCAAGGTCTCCCTCACCGTTAAGACGCTGAGGGAGAGTGGAGGTTGGGCATCGGTTCGGCTTTCACGTATGCGACGTGCATGTGCAATGTGTCTCTCGGTGGTGACAACTGCACACAGTCGTCACGACGCCGATGACGACTGCAGGGTGCAACGGGTGTCGACGCCGTAGGTTGGACGGAGAGCGACGTTTTCGGCGAATGCCGCTCGTTGAACGGGGACTTCCCGGCGAGTAACGTGGAGCCGGACTGGATCCGGGATCGCGAGGGGACAATCGAGTGTGAGCCGCAGAAAGGTGAGGAAAGCGGGCCGGAGCGTCCGATTGCGGCTTGCCGGCGACGAGCGGCTGACGGCGGCGGTGCGCCGTGGAGACCGGCGCGCGTTCGAGGTGGTCTATGACCGCTACAGCGCAGAGCTGCTCCGGTTCGGTGTCTACATGCTGGGCAGCCAGCACGACGCCGAGGACGCCGTGCAGGCGACCTTCGCGGCGGCATACCGTGCCCTGATGGCAGACGACCGCACGATCGCGCTGCGGCCGTGGCTGTTCACGATCGCCCGCAACGAGTGCGTCAGCATCCTGCGCAACCGGCGCCAGATGGTCGGGCTCAGCGGCGAGTTGGCCCCTCCGGATGACCCCGTGCATCGCCTCGAGGTCGGCGAGGAGGTCCGCGAGATGCTGGCCGCGATGCGGGATCTGCCCGAGCAGCAGCGCACGGCACTCGTGCTCGCGGAGGCGCAGGGTCTCACGCACCCCGAGATCGCCGCGGTTCTCGGGGTCGCCACCAAGCAGGTCAAGGCGTTCGTCTATCAGGCGCGCGCGAATCTGCTCGCTGACCGCCGTGCACGCGAAGCCGCCTGTGAGGAGATTCGCACGGAGCTCGCCGAGGCGCGCGGGCCGCTGCTCCTGCAGGGCCGGCTTCGCAGACACCTCCGCCACTGCCAGGGCTGCCGTGAGTACGCCGCGAGCCTCGCGCGCCAGCGACGACGCCTCCACGTCTCTCTGCCCTTCATCCCGTCCATCGCGCTGAAGCACCGGACGCTCGAAGGCGCCTTGGGCCTCGGGGGCGGCTGCACCGGTGCCGCGGCCACCGGGGCATCGATCGCGGGACTCGCCGAGATGGCCGGCGGGGTCAACGCGCTGATCGCCAAGGTCCTCGCCGGGGTGGTCGCGCTCAGCGCCACGGCCGGCGTCGGCGCGTCTGTCGTCGGCGCCAGGCATCCCCCAGGCCGGGCGGCCGCGTTCCTGGCCCGGAGTCCCTCGACGGGAGCCGCGAGCGCTGCCGGCACGAAGCAAGGAGGCTCGCGGTCGATGGTCAAACCCGCGGAGCGCCGTTCTCATGAGCAGCGCCGCGTCACCACGGCAGCGCCTTCGGCGAGTGGACCGGCAGCCCGCGTCTCGCCCACCTCGCGCGAGAGACGCCCTCCCGCCGTTTCCGCTCAGAGCTCGACACTCAACGCGGGAAACAACGGCGCTTCCAATGGCCGCGGCGGCTCGAAGCCCCAGGCGATACACGGCACGCCGAAGAGAAACGAATCAGAAAAGGCCAGGGGACGAGAAGGCGGGCGGGCACAGCGCCTTCAAGCACACGAAAAAAGCCGGGGCAAGCACGAAGAACACACCCCGCCGCAGGTGAAGAAGGAACTCGGCGGGGCCGAAGCACACCACCCCGAAGGCGTGGCGAAAGGTCCTCCGACCGAGGAAGCGCTGCAGCAGAAGCACGAAGGCCAGGAAGAACACAAGGCTGAACACGGACCGCCGAAGGCCTCGGAATAGAAGCGCCCCGCCGCTAATGGCACGCGGCCGCGACGAGCAGTCTGACGACCGTTCCGGTCTCGAGGTGCGTTCGCGGAGCGGGGTTCATCGCGCAGACGATCCAGGTACCGCTCACGGGGCCGGGGGCCTGTCCTCGCCGGAGCACCTTGTACGGGATGTGTTTGAGCCGGAGGTGCTGCTGCGCGACGCGAAGCTCGAGATTGGTCTCGTTGGGCACGGCCCCGGTAGCTCCCTGAGTGGGCGCTTCGGCGGGAGAGGTGGCCGGCGTAGTGCCCGGCGCCGGCGCCGTGGAGACGGCGGCTGAGCTTCCGGACCGCTGAGAGGTCCGCGCCGTGCCCGACGTGGGGCCTGCCGATCCGCAGCCCGCCGCGAGGACCGCGCTCACAGCGACTCCCATCAGGGGCGGGGTGGCTCGCCACAAGGGCCGGAGCACGATCAGCATCCGTAGCCGCACCGTCCGATCGTACCCGCGCCAGGCGGGGCGCCAACCGTGGCGGAACGCATCGGCGCCGAGGCGCGGCAGGGGACAGATGCGAGGTGGATCAGTGCCTCGCCGCGTCGGCGTCAGAGACCTTCGCCTGCCCGGTGAGGTGCTCGTGCGGGCTGATCTCGAAGGCGTGGGCGCAGTGCCGACTGCAGAAGTAGAAGGTCTGCCCGGCGAAGTCCATCCGCACGGCCTTGGCCCTGTCGACCTTCATGCCGCAGACCGGGTCGCTTGCGCCGCGGCGCATCGTCAGGGCGAAGAGCGTCGCGAAGACCGCGAGTCCGAGGATGTTCGTGAACAGCTTGTAGTCGATCTTGATCGAGCTGAAGATCTCTGCACGACTCGGCCTGGCAGTCGGGATAAGGCTCAGGCCGCTGAACAGCCCGTCGACGATCAGCGCCGAGATCACCATCGTCACGAACATCAGCGCGACGATTCGCATCGCGTAGGCGTTGCCGTAGTACTTGCGGTAGATCTGGACGATCGGCAACACGATCAGGTCGGCGAAGATGAACGCGATCACGCCGGCGAAGCTGATCCCCCCGGACCACAGGACGGCGGCAAGCGGGACGTTGCCCACCGAGCAGACGAAGCTCAGGATCGCGATGATCGGCCCGACGATCGCGTTCTCGATCAGCTTCAGGCCGGCAGGCGCTTCGGTGATGAACAGGGCGTTGAAGAAGTCGTTGCCGAGCTGGCCGATGAAGCCGGCGAGCAGGAACCCGATCAGCACCTCCTTCCAGACCATCGCCCAGTCGTTTCGGAAGTTGTGCGCGACGTCCGACCATGCGCTCGCGCTGAGCAGTCTCTGCCGGAGCGTCAGACGTTCACCGGCGCTGTGGTGCTGATGGCCCGCGTCGGACTCCTGGGCGTTCCTCCGCGCCTCATCTTCCAGGCGCTTTGAGACGAACAGGCGCAGCAACACGGTCATTACGACGATCAGGACAAGGCCGCCGACGAACTCGGCGAATGCGAACTGCCAGCCGATCAGCAGCCAGATCACGATCCCCAGCTCGATCACGAGGTTCGTCGAGGCGAACTGGAAGGCCAGGGCGGAGGCCGCAGAGGCGCCCTTGGAGAACAAGCTCTTGGCGATCGCGATCGCCGCGTAGCTGCACGACGATGAGGCGGCGCCGAGGCCGGTTGCCAGGGCGACGGGCCGAAAGCCCGATCCTCCGAGTGCGCTCTGGATCTTCTCGCGCGGGACCCACGCCTGGACGATCGCGCTGATCGCGAAGCCGAGCACGAGCGCCCACCAGACCTCCCATGCCATCAGGAACGAGTCCCTCAGGCCGTGCCAGATCACTTCGAGAACGTCGGTCACGTGGCTCCGTGGTAGCTCATCCGTCAAAAATCTACCATACCCCCGGGGGGTATCTGGTAAGCTGCCTGGGATGAGCGCGACAAAGACGGCACCACAAGCCCGTGGATACACCGCCACCAAGGACCAGCTCTCGACGCGGCTTCGTCGCATCGAGGGGCAGGTCCGCGGCGTCGAGCAGATGGTCGAGGACGACCGGTACTGCATCGACGTCCTCACCCAGATCGCAGCGATCCAGGCGGCGCTCGACAAGGTCGCCCTCGGTCTGCTCGACGGACACGCCCGCACATGCGTCGTCGGCGCCGACGGCGAGCTGCAAGAGGAGCGGACGGCCGAGCTGATGGCGGCGATCGGCCGCCTCACGCGTCGCGGGTGAGCGATCGGCGCAGCGATGCCCCGCAAGGAAGCTCGGGCGCACCGTCGAATATCGCTTCGTGTCAGAGCCGCCGGATGGCATCACGCTCGAGCGCCACGTCCAGCTGAAAGGACGCACCGGAGGCCCGTGGCTCAGGCGAGGCCTGCTGCTGGTGATCGCGGCGCTACCGGTGCTCGCGCTGTTGAACGTCTTCGGCCAGCACCCCACGACGACCAGCGCCGGCACGCCGGCGGTCAACGTCAACGTCACCGCGCCGTCGCGCCTGCGCAGCGGGCTGATCTTCCAGGTTCGCCTGCAGGTCGTCGCGCATCGCGACATCAAGGACCTGAAGCTCGTCTTCGACAAGGGCTGGTGGGAGTCGATGAGCGTCAACTCGACTGAGCCCGAACCCGAAGAAAGCACATCCGAAGATGGCCGTGTCGCGTTCTCCTACGGCAAGGTCTCCGCCGGTGAAACGCACGTCAGCTGGATCTACTTCCAGACCAACCCCACCAACGTCGGCGAGCGTTCGGAGAACCTCGAAGTCCGCGACGGGGAAACGCCGCTCGCCCGCCTGCACCGATCCCTCACCGTCTTCCCGTAGCCATGGATCTCGTAATTCGCGCCACCGTGATCTTCCTGTTCGTGCTGCTGGTCACGCGCATCGCGGGCAGGCGCGAGCTCGGGACGCTCGAGCCGTTCGATCTGATCCTGCTGGTCGTGCTCGGCGACCTCGTGCAGCAGGGCATCACGCAGAGCGACGAGTCGGTCACGGGCACGCTGATCGTGATCTCCACGATCACGCTGCTCTCGGTCGCGGTCAGCTGGGTCTCGTTCCGCTCCCGTCCGATCAGACGGGTGACCGAGGGCGAACCGATCGTGCTCCTGCAGGACGGGCGTACGATCGATCGCAACATGCGCCGCGAGCGAATCACGCGGGGGGACATCGAGGAGGAGGCTCGCGCGGCGCAGATCCGCTCGCTGGACGAACTGCAGTGGGCGATCCTCGAGAACAACGGTCACATCAGCTGCATCCCCCGACCCAGCTCGGAGGGGTCCTAGGCGACTTCCGCGTGGGCGCTCTGAAGCGACTGATCGGCCCCACATGGCGCTTCCGGGCACACCACCTGGGGCGCCTGCGCTGGCTTACGAAGTACCGACTGATGCGAACCTACGGTGCCGAGGCCGGGTGGCGCCAGCGACTGGCCTTCGTGCTGCTCGATCCCGAGATCGAGAGCTTCTCCTACGAGCTCGATGACGAGGTGCAGGCGATCTCGGCGCTCGCCGCCGCGGTAGGACGCCCGGCCGAGGAACTGCTGGCTTACGCGGCGGAGGTTCGCGAGGACCCGGAGCTCGGCCGGCGCCTGTGGCGCCACCTGCGGTGGCGCTTTGACCTCAAGCGCCGACCGCAGCTCGGCCACCGTCTTGCCTGGTACGTGCTCGTGCGGGCGTTCAAGCCGAAGCTGGTCGTCGAGACCGGCATCTATCTCGGCTTCGGCTCGCTCGCGCTGCTGCGGGCACTCGACCGAAACGCCGAGGAGGGCGACCCCGGGGAGCTGATGTCCTTCGACATCGTTCCTGCTGCCGGCGCCGTCGTTCGCGAGGCGCTGCGGCATCGCTGGCGCCGCTACATCGGCACCACGAAGGACACCCTGCCGGCCGCGCTGGAGGGGCGGCAGGTCGACATGCTCTTCCAGGACACGCCCCACACCGAGGAGAACCAGCGCTTCGAGTTCGGCCTTGCGCTCTCGCATTCCGGCGAGCGCCTGCTGCTGATGGATTGCAGCGGCGGCTACGCGCCCACGCTCAGATCGCTCTGCGCGGAGCGCGGAGGTGCCTACCGGGAGGTCGCGATGCGCTCGCGCGGGCACATCCACCCGGGAGCGCCCCTCACCTTCGCCATGTTCGACAACCGGCCCCGCGCGCCCTCGGGCGACGTGGGTTGAGGGAGCAGGCGCCCGGCGGTCGTGATCGCCGGAGGTCCTGGCTCGGCGCCCCGGCCGCTCAGAGAAGATCGCGGTGAGCGAACGCGATCTTCACGGCGGGTCGGCACGCGACGGGCAGAAAGCCTGCCCGGCCGAGCTCAGCGATCAGGCTGCGCGCTTCGCGAACCGAGCCGGTGTGATGAAGCTGGACGGCGAACAGCTTCACCCCAAGGGCATTCAGGTCGAACGTCCGCAGCAGCTCGTACTCGCCGCCCTCGATATCTAGCTTGAGCAGGTCGATGCGCTGATCGCCGAGCTCGGCCATCAGGGATGGCAGCGTGCGGCCGGGCAGCTCGATGAAGTCCTCGGACTCATAGAGCCCGGCCGGCGAGACCGAGCGGCTGGCACTGTCGTGGGTGACCTGCATGCGGATCGGCCCGTCGGCGGTTGCGATCGCCGCGCGATGGGCGGAGAAGCGCGGATCGGCGCCGGCGTCCTCGATCGCTCGCTCGATGTACTCCTCGACAGGATCGATCGAGCGCACGAGCGCGTCGTAGCGGTCCATCAGCTCGATGTCGAAGCTGACGTCGCCGCCGGCGCCGACGCAGTAGCACACCCACCCGGGCTGGATCAGACCGTCGGGAAGCAGCCAGCCCCCGTAGTCCGATCCGAGGCTGATCAGCGCAGGCGCCTGCGCGTAGCGCATCCTCGGCACACGCGCCTCGAACCAGCGCCTGCGCAGCGCATTTCGCACCTTTGCGGGACGTAGCTTGGCGAGCCGCGGAGCCATCTCCTGTGGATCGGCCGATCTCCGGTGAGACTTGACACTGGGCGGCGCTACTCCCGCAGGAGGGCCCAGCCTCCTCCGCGCCCATTGCTCGCGTGGATCGTCCGGGATCCGCACCCGGTGGGTCGGTCACACGTGCGCGGTCGGAGTCGCAGCAGGCGGGATGCTCTCCTGAGGCGGCGCCGCGCCGGCGAGTTTCGCCGCCTGGCGCTCGGGCGCGATGCGTACGACGTTCCAGGCCAGGCCGAGTCGCTCTAGCGAGGCGATCGCGAGCGCGGAGGGGTCGATCTCGTACCAGCGCAGCCCATGGCGGGCGCTGCGCGGAAACGCATGATGGTTGTGGTGCCACGACTCGCCGAGCGAGAGGATCGACAGCCACGCGACGTTCGTCGAGCGGTCATCGGTCGTGAAGCGCCTGCGGCCGAAGTAGTGGCAGATCGAGTTCACCGACCAGGTGACGTGGTGGACGAGGAAGATCCGCACGAGGCCGCCCCACACGTACCCCCGGATCGCCCCCTCGAGCGTCCAGCCGTGCAGTGCGAACCCGAGCAGCGTCGGCAGCAGCAGCGACAGCGCGACCCACAGCGGGAACCGCTTGCCGATGCGGCGCATCTTCGGGTCCTCGTAGAGCTCGGACGCGTAGCGCTTCCAGTCGGCCTGGCCCTGGGTCTCGGTCAGCCACCCGGTGTGCGCGTGCCACAGGCCGCGCAGGCCGCTCCCGTGGCCGACGTGCGGCGAGTGCGGATCGCCCTCTTCGTCGGTGTGGGCGTGGTGTTTGCGGTGATCGGCGACCCAGTCGAGCACCGACCCCTGGACCGACAGCGACCCCAGGATCGCCAACGTTCGCTCCAGGAGCGGATGCGTCTGGAAGGAGCGGTGGGTGAGCAGGCGGTGGAAGCCCACGGTCACGCCGCCGGCTGTGAGCACGTAGAAGACACCGAGAATCGCGAGGTCGACGCCGTCGACCCACCGATTCCACAGAAGCACGATCGCGATCAGCACGCCTGCGAACGGAACGACGACACCGGCGAGGTTGGCAGCTCTCTCGGCACGAGACATGGCCACCACGGTATGTGAGCAGCCCGCTCGTTTCTTCTGCATCGCGCCAAAGCACTGCAACAAATATGCTCACCTGGATGACAACTTCCGGATACTGGCGGGCGTTGCCGACCGAGCTCGCGGACGTCCTCGAGCCCGAGCTCGGGTCCGTCTCAGACGAGATCGCCGTCGTGATCGGCCAGGAGGTGCCCGAGTACGCGCGGCCGCTGGAGGGTGCATTCGGCCACGGCGTGCGCACGGGCGTGACTGAGGCCCTGCGGCGCTTCATCGGCTTGATCCGCGACCCGGCCTCCGCCGATGAGGCCGGGCGTCGCGTCTACGTCGCGCTGGGCAGGCAGGAGTACCGCGTCGGCCGTACGCTCGACGCGCTCCAGGCCGCCTACAGGGTCGGAGCGCGGGTCGCATGGCGCCGCTTCGCCCGGATCGGCTCCGCGTCGGGGCTGGCGCCCGAGACGATGGCGCAGCTGGCCGAGGCGATCTTCGCCTACATCGACGAACTGTCCGCCGACTCCGTCGAAGGCTACGCGCAGGCTCAGGCGGAGCGCGCCGGTGAGCGCGAACGAGCCCGCGCCGGCCTGCTCTCGGCTTTGCTCGCAGATCCGCCCACGGGCGCGGACCTGGAGGCTCTCTCGGCGGCCGCCGCATGGCCCTTGCCACGCACCGCGGCCGCGCTGGCTTGCACGACGGAGGCGCTGCCGGGCATCGCGCGGCGGCTCGGTCAGGAGGTGCTGCACGCCGAGTACAAGAGCCTCGGCTGCCTCGTCATGCCCGATGCGGACGGGCCTGGCCGCCTTGGCGCGCTCCGCCTCGCGGTTCGCGAAGGTCCTGCGGCGGTCGGACCCGCCGGGACGATCATGCAGCTCGCGCGTTCCTGGCGAATCGCGTCCGGCTCGCTGACGATCGGCACCGCCGACCCGTTGGTCGTTGCCGACGAGCACCTCGCCGAGCTCGTGCTGATTGAGGGCGCGGCCGTCGTCGAGCGGATCATCGAGCGGCGACTCCATGCGCTCGAGGAGCTGACCCCCGCCGCACGCGAGCGGATGGCGCGTACAGCGCTCGCATTCGTGCAGATGCAGGGGAATGCGTCCGCGATGGCGCGCCGGCTGCATGTCCATCCGCAGACGGCTCGCTACCGGATAGCGAAGCTGCGCGAGCTACTGGGCCCGCAGATCGACGAGCCCGAGGCGCGATTCGAGCTGGAGGCAGCACTCCGCTACCACCTCGCCCAGGCGGGGACTTCCTGACCGGTGCGCTCAATGGGACCGGCTTCTGGTGCGTTTGGGGAGAACGCTCGGTGCTCGCGCGCTTGCCGGATCAGGCCGTCGTAGGTCTCAGCGGCGCGTTCCTCGCGGTCGAGCGCCTCCGTGTAGTCCTCGAAGGCGAGTGCTGCGTCGGCACCTCGGGCGACTGACCAGCGGCTGTAGGCGACCGAGAGCTCGTCGCATTCATCGCGCCACCGGAGATAAGCATCCATCACGGCCTGCACGAGGCGGGGCCGCTCGCTACCCAGCGTGTTCGGCTTGGGAGAGGCCATCTCTTACCCCTTTCCGTCAGACGTCGACTGAGATTCGACTATGGGTGAAACGACAGCCCTGACAATGCCCGCTCCGGGCGCGCGTGTCATCGCCGCCAGCGCCCATTCGTGACGCGGGCTAGCCGGATGGCCCTCTTCACGTCAGCTTCAATCGGGCAGCGCCGGCGGGGATGGCAGAAGCGCCGCTGTGGCCGGCGGGTGCGCGTGGCGGAGGGCCGGCCCTGACCCGGCCCTCCACCACTACGGTTGGGGACTAGGCTCCGGCTCCGGCAGGCGGCAGACCGCCGTGGCCACCCGGACCCTGCATGACCTTGTAGGAGCTGTCGAGGTGGACCTCGACCTTGGTGCCGTCGGTCTTGGTCACCGTGGTCTCATAGCCACTGCCGGTGAAATCGGTGGTGACGGCGCCGGCTGTGCCGCTGCCCACGGATTTGACCGCGGCCGCCTGAGCCTTCGTGGCCGCTTCACCGCTCACAGCCTTCTCTGCGTCCTCGTGTGCGGCGCTGCCGTGCGCCGGTCCGTTGAATGCCGGCGGCCGCGCGGTGGAAGTGCCCTGGCTCGGGGTCGTCGTGGTCGATGTCGAGCTCGCGGCACCGGCGATCGCTGAGCCGCCGAGGGCCAGCGCCGCAAGCGCCGCGACGCCCGCGATCAGCTTCCTGGTGGTACGGAACATTGGTCTGTCCTTTCGGTCGTCCGGTTCTTCCGGATTGGCTCACCACCGTGAAGCCGATGCGTGAGAAGGGCCACGCGGGACCCTCGGAGATCCCTGGGAACCGGCGGTCCGCAGACGAGCCCGAAGCTGCGCCGTCAGCCGGCGCCTGCGCCGAGCGCGCCGGCGACATCGGCGATCGCCGCCCGCTCGGCGTCGCTGACGGGATCCTCATCCCGCGCGCCCTCACGATGGGCACGCGCGACCTTCTCGGCAAGCAGGAGCACGAAGCTTCGGTAGTCCTCGAGCTCCTGCGGGGTCACCTTCCCCTCGAGCGTTCCGACCGCTTCCCTGAGGTGGGTGAGGCTCCGCTCCCTGAGCTCCTCGCGCGAGTGCGCGCGGCTGCGGTCGATCTCCGGCTTGGCCGCGACGATCTCGTCCAGGAGCTCGCTGCGACCGTGTTCCCGGCGGGCATCCGCGTAGGCGCGCCCCATCGAGAACGTCTCCCTGACGGTGCCTCCCTGGTCCGCGGTGATCACGATCAGTCCCGCGCTCGGCGGACCCTCGAGGACGATCTTCCAGTCGCTCGGTGAGAAGTCGCTCTTCGTCGTCATCGCATTGCTCCTCGTGTTCGTTGGTTGCCACGACGCTGAACAGGGTCCCACGGGGGCGTCCCCGGCCATCCGTCTAGGTCGAAATGCATTGGCGTCTACCGGTACAGGCCGAGCGACGAGCGCGGATCGGGGTGATTCAGCTCCGCTGGAGCCGGGCAGAAGGATTGCGTGGACGCCTCGGCGAAATCGCTCCCACTGGCCGCGACGGAGCGCCTGGAGCAGGCGCAAGCGCTCGACGGGCCCGCGCGCGGACTGGAGTCGATCGTGCGATCGGGCCTGGGGGAGGGGACCCTTAGGGACGTCCTCAGAGGCGGATGGCTCGGCCACGCGCTGCATCCGTTGTTGACCGACCTGCCGATCGGCACATGGACCAGCTCGCTCGTGCTCGACTTCGCCGGCGGATCCTCCGCCGAGGGCGCAGCGGATCTGCTGGTGGGCGTCGGTCTCGCGGCGGTTGCCCCGACGGCGCTGGCCGGCTGGTCTGACTGGGGCGAGAGCTCCACACCCGAGCAGCGCCGAGTCGGCCTCGTGCACGCCGCGTTCAACATCGCCGCGGCAGCCCTGTTCACTGCGTCTCTGAAGCGTCGCCGGGAATCCCGCCGCGGCTCCGCGAAGCTGCTCAGCGTCACCGGTGCGGGCGCGCTGGGAGTCGGCGGCTACCTCGGCGGGCATCTCTCCTACGCGCGCGGCGTCGGCGTGGGAGAGAGGTAGGCGCCGTTGCCTAGGCGCGCCTGACAGCTCCTCGCTCGCGTGAGCGGACCGCTGACACTCTCCTACGTCCTGCCCCTGCGCTGGAGCGCCGACGCGGGTCGCGCGGAGCTCGCGCAGTACCTGCACGGCCTCCGCGCACACTGCGAGCAGATCATCGTCGTCGATGGCTCGCCGGCGGAGATCTACGCCGCCAACGAAGCAGCCTGGGGCTCCTGGACGACGCACATCCCACCGGACCCGGATCTGCGCTGCAAGATGGGCAAGGTCGCGGGGGTGAACACCGGCCTGCGCCGTGCCCGCTACGAGGTCGTCGTGATCGCAGACGACGACGTGCGCTACGACCGCGCGGGCCTCGAGCGCATCGCCGGGGACCTGCGCGAACACGATCTCCTTCGCCCGCAGAACTTCTTCGACCCGATGCCGTGGCACGCGCGCTGGGACACCGCGAGGACGCTGCTGAACCGGGCCCTCGGCGCGGATTACCCGGGAACGCTCGGGGTGCGCCGGTCGCGGTTCCTCGCGATGGGTGGCTACGACGGGGACGTGATGTTCGAGAACCTCGAGCTGATCCGCACGGTCGAGGCCGGCGGCGGCAGGACGTTCTCACCGCTTGACCTCTATGTCCGAAGGCTCCCGCCGACGAGCGCACACTTCTGGGGTCAGCGGACGCGTCAGGCCTACGACGACTTCGCGCTGCCGGCGCGCATGGCCTGCTGGCTGATGCTGGTTCCCGTACTGGGCGCCGCGATGCTGCGCAAGCGCTTCCTGTTGGCGTCCTGTTGGCTCAGCGGCGTGATCCTGCTCGCCGAGCGCGGACGGCGCCGGGCCGGTGGCACGGCGATCTTCCCCGCCGGCGCCTCGCTTCTGGCGCCGCTCTGGGTGCTCGAGCGAGGCGTCTGCGCCTGGCTCGCGGTGTTTCAGCGGCTGCGCTTCGGCGGTGTTAGATACGGCACGGGCGTGATCACGACGGCGGCGCATTCGAAGGCCGAGCTGCGCCGCCGGCAGGCTCGCCGCACGAAGTCGAGCTAGCCGGCGGGCGAGTCCACCACGGCGCGCAGCAGCGAGGTCCTCCCGTCTCGCCACGCGTCCAGCAGGTGGTCGGCCCAGCGGGCCTCCAGAGCGAGTAACGCGCGCGCGCCGAAGAGAATGTCCTCCGCGAGCTCCGGTTCGGCGCGGGCCAGTCCTCCGGCGAGGTCCCACGCGGCGATGTTCTCGTGCACTGCATCCGCCTCGACGTGCTCGTCGTAGAAACGTGTCGCATCCGCGCCGTAGCCGAGCCTGCGCAGCGCATTGCCGTAGCGTCGGTTGGGGATCGACGAGGTCATCTCGAAGGCGGCCAGGTGGCCGACGAGGGCGCCGCGGCGGCGGCGGTGAAGGCCGAAGAGAGAGAGCATGTTCACGCTCGCGAGCGTGATTCCGGGAAGCACCTCGACGTAAGCTCCGTAGGACGGATCGAGTCCGAGCGCCGACATGGTGTTCGCGAAGAGAACCGAATGCATCCGCTCGGCATGACCGCCGCCGTACTCGTCGAACTGCACCTCGAGCAGCGCTGCCTTCGGCCCGGCGGCCAGGCGCGGAATCGCCCACGAGTGGGGATCGGCCTCCTTCAGCTGATAGGCCGAGCGATGCATGACGTGCTCGAGCATCTCCTCGCGCGAGGCCCTGCTCTCGACATACCGCGACAGCGGCGGGCCGTCATCCTCGGCAACGATCTGTTGCAGCGCGTCGCCTACGAGCTGGGCATCAGCGGCGGGCTGCTCAGGTGTGAGCTCCAACAGGGCGCCCTCCAGTCGCTCCTCGAGCACAGCGCGAAAAGCCAGCAGCGCCGGATCCCACTCCCAGCGCTCGTCGACCCCCGCGATCTGCGCGTAGTGGAGCTCGTAACAGATGTACAGCGCAAGCTGCTCGTCGTCGTCCGCGAGCGGGTCGGCGGCTTGCGTGGTGACCGGTACAGGCACGTGCCCCGGGGCGTTCATGAGAGCGGTGAAGAGCTCCTCGGTCCAGGGCCCGCGTGGATCGGGGAGGACGATCGCCCTGCTGTCGGGGCCCCTCGCCACGACGCTCATCAGCCCGCGTCCTGCCCGCACGGTCTGGAGGGCACGTCGGTCATCCCGCCGGCCGAGGTTTCACTGTCGTTGCCCGGTTGATCGCGGGCTGCCCCGTCGCCCGACGCGGGCCGAACCGTCCCATCTGTCAGAGGCTCGGTTTCACCTGCAGTGTGTCGATCCTCAGGCCCACTCGGCGCCTGAAAGCCGATCGACCGGTGGGTGCCGTCGCAGAAGGGCCGGATGCGTGACTTCCCGCAGCGGCAGAGCGCGATCGTCCGCCTCTGAAGCTCGATCTCGCCTCCCTGCTGGTCGACGAGCCGGAACGAGCCTCGGATCAGGTATGGGCCGTCCTGGTAGGCCGTGATCGTTGCGGGAATGTCGAGCGGCGAGTCGGTCATCGTCAAGCTCTATGCCCACGGTTGCCAGCAGCGAAACACGGATGACCCGTCGACTCCACGGGTGTGTGGCGACTCGTCTTCACGGAAACGGCCGGCGCCGTGACCGCTGCGCCGGCCGCCCACCGACACGGGCAACGACGGCCACCGGCAGCCGTTCATCCAGCCCTCTCGGCCGGGGTTCGCGGCGCGAGGGGAGGGGTACGTCCTTCGCGTGACGACGAGCGCCCACAGGGTCGACGTGCAGCGCCAGGCCGGCTGGCTGCCGCAGGCGCAGGAGGATCTGGAGTCGTGGCTCGCCGGCCATCGCGAGCGGGTCGAGGCCAGGGGCGAGCAGGTCGTGCTCCACCCGGTTCTCGTCGAGTTTCAGGAGTTGATCGACGGCGACCCGGTCGTACGCATGTACATGAACCAGATGATCGCTCAGGTGCCGAGCGCCAAGCCGTACTCCAAACGCCACCTGGAGAGCGTCGAGCAGATGATGCGCCTGATCAACGAGGTGCTGACGATGGCCCCCGAGTTCGGCCCGCAGCGCTCGATGGTGGCCACTCCGCTGGGGGCGATCCTCGACTGGACGATGGGAACGCCGGCCGGGTTCGCCGCGTTCCGCGACCCGCGGATCAACGCGATGCTCAAGAAGATCCTGACCGTCTGGTGCGAGTTCCTGAGCAGCGGCGACTCGCTCTACGTGCTCAACGAGTCGCCCACCGGGTGGAAGAGCCCTGAGGCCCAGCGGACGGTCGGCATCGAGCAGTACGAGCATGACCCGCAGGACGAGCACTGGGGGTTCTCCTCCTGGAACGACTTCTTCACGCGACGCTTCAAGGACGGCGAGCGTCCGGTGGCCTCGCCTGGCGACGACAAGGTGATCGTCAGCGCCTGCGAGTCCACGCCATACGGCATCAGCACCGACGTGAAGCGCCAGGACCGTTTCTGGATCAAGAGCCAGCCGTACTCGCTGGCGGAGATGCTGGCCAACGACGATGCGGTCGACGAGCTCGTCGGCGGCACCGTCTTCCAAGCGTTCCTGAGCGCGACGAACTACCACCGCTGGCACAGCCCCGTCGCCGGGAAGATCGTGCGGGCGTTCGTGATCGACGGCACCTACTACTCAGAGGCCGACTCCGAGGGCAAGGACGCGGTCGAGCCGACGAACTCTCAGTCCTACCTGGCCCACGTCGCAGCACGCGCGGTGATCGTGATCGAAGCCGACGACCCCGTGATCGGACTGATGGCGTTCGTGGCGGTTGGGATGTTGGAGGTCTCCTCCTGCAAGATCGCCCCGAAGGTGAAGCCGGGCTACCACGTGCAGAAGGGCGAGGAGCTCGGTTACTTCCAGTTCGGCGGCTCGACGCACTGCCTCGTGTTCCGCCCGGGCGCCATCGCTGAGTTCGGACTCGCGGCGATCCCCCAGCCGCACGACCCCGAGGCACCGCTCGTGCTCGTCCGCTCGCGGCTCGCCACGGCCAAAGCGACGGCCTGACGGGGCTCCACCCGCCAGGGGTGGCGATCGTCTCTAGGGGGCGCTCGGAACCTGCCCGGCCGCCTCTTGCGCAGCGCGCTCCGGGCTCTCGGCCTTCTCGTGGGCCAGGCTGGTGTTCGGCACGAACTTCCCAACGTGACGAGTGCGGGAACCACAGGAGACGGGCTCATGTGCCCGCGGAGGACCCGACGCTTTCGCGCAAGGCCGTGAGCAGGAAGTCCTCGGTCGTGTCGACGAGGCCGAAGCCCTTGACGGTGAGCGATACGACGAGCTGGTCGCTGCCGGCTTCCAGGTCGAGGAAGAGGTACTCGCCCTCCTCGAGTCCTTCGAGCAGCCGCTGGACCGTCTCCTCGTCGCGGCCGGTCCTGATGGCCAGTTCCGCGACGCTGGACCCGTCGGGCCCGGGCGGGTACAGCAGCGGCAGGTGCTCGCGGGTGACGTGCTCGTACTTCGCGTCCCGCCAGCCCGTGGCGATGCGCTCGCTGACCGCCGGATCGAGATCGCTGCTCGTCTCGGGGATCTTCGCGACCTCTCGCCGCCGCCGCCGCTCCCGACGCCGCCCGTAGAGGTAGAGGGCGACGATCGGGACGACGAAGGGCAGCCACTCCTGCACCGGGATGTTGCCGATGTGAGCGAGTGGTGCGAGGGCGGCGGCGATCATCGTCTAGGCATTGACGGCCGACAGGAGCCACAGACCGAGGCTCGTGAAGCCCACCATGATCACAAGCATCCAGTACTGGGAGCGCACGGCGAGCTGAGGCGAGCGGTAGGTCGCAAGGGCTCGGTCGTGAGCGAGCGCCAGGCCGCTGACGTGGCCGGCCAGGAGGGCCAGCACCTGCACGTACCAGATCCCGGTGGAGCCGATGAAGTTGTAGTTGACGTGCCAGCCGGCGGTGCCGAAGTAGTTTGTCCCGTGACCGAGCGGATTCGACGCCAGGTACCCGATCGCCTGGCCCTGCCAGACCAGCAGCGAGAAGTAGTGCGCGAGCACATAGGCGAACCCGATCGGAACGAGCGTGTGCGCGAAGAGGCGCGACAGTTGCGCCGCATCGTGGCGGCGTGAGACCGTGCGCATGCCCATGACTCCCACCCTGTAGAACCCCGCCACGACGGCGACGGCGAACAGGAGGCCGAGGCTGTCGGCGATCTCATCAGGCGCGGGGTCCGCGAGGCCGAGGCTCGAGAACACGCTCTGGACGTGCGGCTGCAGCGTGGTCCAGACGACGCCGTTGGAAGCTCCGTCGAAGGTCGTGATGCCGATGACGACGAGGATCAGCGCGACGGTCCCGCTCTCGACCGTGAGAGACGGCACGCCGCTGAGCGCTCGCCTGCGCCACAGCGCGCCGTCGCGAACCTCCAACGGAGCCAGGCGCCCGATCAACGAGAAGTAGCCGCCGAAAGGGTCCCCGCGCTCGCTCCACTGCTCGATCCCGAAGAGCGCCATTCCCACCAGCATCAGGCCGAAGTACGCAAGGGAGAGGCTGGCGAGCGTGGACGGGCTGTCGTGGTCGTGGTAGACGAGCTCGAGCCAGCCGAAGCAGAGCAGGCCGACGACGACAGGCCATCGCCCGAGCCATGCGGGGTAGGCAAGTGGCGGGCGCCAGTTGAGGTTCAGCCGCCGGCCCACCCAGCGCAGCGTGCGCGCGAACGCGCGCCACGGGCTGAAGGCCGAGAACCAGTTGCCCAGCAGCACGGTCGTGACCGGCACGGCCACCCAGAAGATCACGTAGATGAAGGTCGGATCGAAGTTGGCCGGGTAATACGGCACACCTTCGTAGCCGGCATAGATCACGAGGGCGAAGAGGGCGATCCCGATCGCGCCCGGCAGGAGGCTGTATGCAGGGCGCCAGGTGACGAGCCGGTTCTCGCGCGGAACCTGCAGGCGCGGCCTCGACCACATCGTCGAGAGCAGCACGAACGAGATCACGAGCACCGCGGCGGCGGCCCATGCGAAAAGCCATGCCGGGACCGGCAGCCCGGCGCGTCCGGAGACGCCGTGGGCGCTCGCCACCGACGGTTGCAGCGCTCCCGCCACCAGGCCGATCGCGGTCAACGACGGGGCGAGCAGTCTGTGCCGCGATGAACGCCGTCCACTTGCGCGGTACTTCGACATAGGGTTTTCCTCCTGAGTTGTTCGCCGGCGCTGCGCGCCGTTGCACAGCAGCCGCTAGATCGACGGGACGGCTGCCTCAGGAGGGGGACGCACGGCGAGCGAGCAGGAGAGCAGGCGACCGCCGCGCGGCACGAGCGCACGCACAACGCCGCGGCCGGATCCGCCGGTCGACGCCGGCTTCGGCCGCCGGGGCCGTCGCGCGGCGATCGCCGCAAGCAGGGCGGGTTCGCCCGGGTAGCGCCTTGCGCACAGGAACCCCAGCAGGCCGATCGCGGGGAGCAGGTACGCCAGCGCCTGCACGACAGGGGCGGAGACCCCACGGGCGAGGAACCACGCGAGAACGAGCATCGCGCAGGCGATTGCGAGTCGGCGCACCGTCTTGGAGGCTCCCGGCATCGAGCTTGCGGACGATAACGTCGCAGGCCGCGAAACGACGCGCCGGCGAAATGCGGGTGAGATACTGCGCGCATGGAGGCTGGCCAGCCAAACCCGGAAGCCACCGACCCGACCCGTCCCGGCTGGCTGAAGCTGCTCCTACCGGTCGTCGTGATCCTGGCGATTCTCGGCATCGCCACGCTGCTGCTGGCCGGCGGCTCGTCGAAGCCGGCGCTTCCCGGGAACGCCGGTACGGCGAAGCTCTCGAGCTTCGCGGGCTCGACGCTTGCCCCACCGCAGCCGGCGCCGGCGCTCACGGCGCTTCGAAACTACGACGGGGAAAGCTTCAATCTCGCCGCCGACCGCGGCAAGGCTGTCTTCGTGACGTTCCTCTACGCGCACTGCCCCGACATCTGCCCGCTGATCGCGGCGAACCTGCACAACGCCTACGCGCAGATGGCCGCGGCGCAACGGGCGCGCGTCGACATAGTCGCCGTGTCAGTCGACCCCCACGGAGACACGGCGGGAACGGTCGCGGCGTTCATGCGCGCTCATCAGCTCGCCGGCGAGGGCAAGTACCTGATCGGCTCTTCCAAGCAGCTCGTGCCGGTCTGGAAGGCCTGGAACGTCGGCTCGGAAAAGGACGTGTCCCGCCCCGACCTGGTCAATCACTCAGCGTTGATCTACGGGATCAGCGCGAGCGGGCGCATCTTCACGATCTATCCGTCGAACTTCGCGCCGGAACAGATCATCCACGACGTCAAGCCGCTGTTGACGCGGTAGCGCAGATCACGGCGAGCGAGGAGCCGTGTCGAGCTCGAGCAACGCCGGCACCCCTGACTAGGCTTCCTCGATGCAGCTCAGGCGGCGCGGTCAGGCAGAAGACGAGCGGGGCGATGCGCCGCCGTCGGTCGGCGCCGCGGTCGCGAAGTTCGCGATCGGCGGCCTCCTTGCGACGCTCATCCTCGCGATCGTCGGCGTGCTCGTCCTAGGGCGAATCAGCCGTGACGACGCGATCAGCAATGCGACGAACCTGACAGCCGTAGTCGGCAGAGACGTGGTCCAGCCGACGCTCAGCGACTCGCTCCTGCGCGGTGACGCGAGAGCGAGAGCGAGGCTCGACCGTGTTGTCCGCGCCCACGTCCTGAAGGGCGACATCCTCCGCATCAAGCTCTGGAGCGCCGACGGGCGAATCCTCTACTCAGACCGTCCTGAGCTCCTCGGGTCGCGCTACGCGCTCGGCCAGGACGAGGAGGACGTGCTGCGTCTGGGCGGTGTGAAGGCGGACATCAGCGATCTCTCGCGGCCGGAGAACAGGTTCGAGCGAGGGGCGGGAAAGCTGCTCGAGGTGTACCTGCCGATCCGGACCCCCAGCGGACAGCCCGTGCTGTTCGAGGCTTACCTGCGTTTCAGCGCCGTCGCCGCCAGTGGGCGCAACCTGTGGGTCAAGTTCCTGCCGGCCCTGATCGGGGCGCTGATCGTGCTGCAGCTGATCCAGCTGCCGCTCGCCCGCTCGCTCGCCCGGCGGGTCGCCAGAGCTCACCGCGACCGCGCCGAGCTGCTCAAACGCGCGCTTGACGCATCCGAGCTCGAGCGCCGCCGGATCGCGGCCGATCTTCACGACGGGACGGTCCAGGAGCTGGTCGCTGCCTCCTACGGTCTGGCTGCCGCGCGGGAGCGGGTCGGCTCCGAGGACCCGGCCGCCGAGGCGCTTCAGCGCGCTGAGGAGAGCTGCCGCAGAGCGGTGCGAGAGCTGCGCAGCCTGCTCGTCGAGATCTACCCCCCGCGTCTACACGAGGCGGGTCTCGAGAACGCATTGGAGGATCTCGTGAGTCCGCTTCAACAACACGGAATCCAAGCCACTGTCGAGTCGCAGCCGGGCCTGCAACTGTCCGACCTCGTCGCCGCTCTGCTCTACCGGACCGCGCGCGAGGCGGTCCGCAACGTCCAAGAGCACGCCGAGGCGAGCACGCTCGAGCTGCGACTGGCGCAGGAGAACGGACGAGTGTCCCTGTCGGTCGCCGACGACGGGCGAGGCTTCGCGCCCGAGGATGCACTTGCGCGACCCGCGGAGGGCCATTTCGGGCTTCGCCTGCTGCACGACCAGGTGCGTGACGCCGGCGGCACCTTCGAGATCGACTCCGCGCCCGGACGGGGTGCGAAGCTCACAGTCGAGGTGCCCGCGTCGTGATCCGCATAGTCGTCGTCGACGACCATGAGCTAGTCCGTGCCGGGCTGCTGGAACTGCTCGGCTCAACAGCGGATCTCGACGTCGTCGGAACCGCCGTCGACGGGGAGTCGGCGCTCGACGTCGTCTCGGCTCAGCTACCCGAGGTCGTGCTGATGGACCTGTCGATGCCGGGCATCGGGGGGATCGTCGCGACACGGGAGATTCTGGCAAGGCATCCGAGCGTCCGGGTCGTAGCGCTGACGTCCTCGTCGGATTCAACGGAGGTGCTGGGGGCACTCGATGCAGGAGCGATCGGGTACCTGCTCAAGGACGCCACCCCGGAGGAGCTTCGCGACGGCATCCGCGTCGCCGCTCGCGGCGACTCACCGCTCTCGCCCAAGGCCGCACGGGCGGTCGTCGCCGCTCGCGGCGAGCAGCAAAAGGAGCCCGAGCTGAGCACGCGCGAGCGGGAGGTCCTGACCTGCGTCGCGGGCGGTCTGCCGAACAAGCTGATCGCCAGGGATCTCGGGATCAGCGAGAAGACGGTGAAGGCGCACCTGACGAGCATCTTCCAGCAGATCGGGGTGACCGACCGCACTCAGGCGGCGCTTTGGGCCAAGGAGCATCGCCTGGGCGGCGAGGAGCGCGCGCCCCGGTAGACGAGGGGCGGGAACCGGGACGGCCGGCCGGCCGTCCCGGATCTGAACTGCGGCGGTGCCCCCGCGCCGAATCTCCTGCCTGCGGCCTAGGTGTGGCCCGGGCCGTCGTCTGCTCCGTGTCCACCGCTGACGTGCCCGGCCGGGTCGTCGGCGCCGTGGCCGCCGCTGACGTGGCCGGCGGGGTCATCCGTGCCACGGCGAACCGTGCTGACGCTCTTGTGGTGGGAACGGTGGTGATGCCTGACGTGACCGGGCCGGTCATCGGCACCGTGGCCGCCCGGGATATGGCCGACGGGGTCATCGGCGCCGTTGCTGGCGACGGCGACTCCGCCGCCGGATACCGCCGCGGTTGCGACAGTCGCGGCGATCAGGCGTGTGAGTGTGCGAGTTGTCATGGGGCTCTCCTTGGTGTTGGTCCGGAAGCTTTCGCACACCGTGGCAGCCACCCGGTCGCGCTTTCCATTGGACCTTGGTCCTAGGACCACTGCCCTGGCACGTCCACGGACATGGCGGACGAGGTTATGCTCGTGTTCTCCGCGGACCGGGAAGGACTGTGCGTTTGCAGATGTTCGGCCTCGAGCAGCAGGGCCCGGGCGCTCTCGGGCCGGCCGAGTAGGCGATGTCCCAGCAGAACGTCGAAAACGCGCGGATGGCTATCGAGGCCTTCAACCGCGGGGATCGGGAGACCGCGTTCGAACGATCGCATCCCGACATCGAATGGGTGGTCGCGAGGCAGCATCCGAGCGCCACGACGCACCGTGGTCCTGAGGCGATCGCGGCTTACCTTCGCGAGTGGCAAGAAGCGGTGGATCAGCTCGAGTTCCGCATCGAACGGGCGGTCGACGCCGGCGACGCCGTCGTGACGATCGGCAAACTCCGTGGAGTAGGGGTGCAGAGTGGCGCCGAGATCGAGATTCCGATTGCGGTCGTGAGCCACATGCGAGACGGGATGACGGTTCGGGTCGAGGAGTATTTGAACGAGGCGGACGCGCTTCGGGCCGTCGGCTCGACGGAGTAGCGCGCTCGCGATCGCGCGGCGCCCGGATGTCGGCCGCCACCGTAGCGATCGACGCTGCATCGTTCCGCGGCGGGCTGCAGCTGCCGATCTCGGCTCTGAAGTCCGCCGCGCCGGTGCTGAAAAACCCGGCCAACCACCACCGCCCAACCGTGGGCACGCGCTGGTGATCGACAGCGGCTGGCGCGAGGTCGCCGACACGGCGCTCGCGTTCGTGAAGCGTTTCGCCTAGGCCACCTGGTGAATCACAGGCGGTGCGCCCGAGGGCGGCGCACCGCCTTCTCGAGGTCGCCGGCACTCGGGCAGCCATGCCGACGAGCCCACAAAGGGCTCGGGGCTCAGAGACTGAAAACGCTCACCCCGGAGGAGTTTGAGTGCGTCAAGTGCAAGGCCGTCGCACAACCCACCCGTGCAGGCGCGATTAGGTGGTCATTCCCGGCGGCGGCGCAGGAGGCTGGTGGAAGATCTCCGGGGGCGCGACAGGCTCTGCTCGGACGGCTCCTCCGGTCCGGAAGAGGCACAGGATTCGATGTGTGGGCCGCGCAGCAGAGGGCGCCACGATGCCTCGGAACCCGTCCGCGTGCAGTTTCTCGCCGCATTCCTGAAACGTTTTCCAGCTGCTCTGCCGTGGCAGCGGTGCGGGGAGGTGAGCGTCCCGGAGCTTCTCGACGGAGGACAGATCAGCGACCGCCCCGGCGTCGATGTTCCAGCGCCAAAGGTCGCGCGGCATGCTGCGCATGGGAGGGATGGCGGCCTCGGAGAGAAGCCGGTACCACTCGGCCCACGCGGTCGCGGGCTCGTCAGCAAAATAGATGGCTTCGACGACGGCGCCGCGCTGCCAGCGGCCACTCGGAGGCGGATCTAGGCGAACCAGCGGCTCCAGGCCATGGCGAATGTGCCGCCACCAAGTACCCGCGACGGCGCATCGCTCGATGCCGGCCCCCACCCGAGCTCTCTAGGAGTACGAATTCGATTCGAGCGCGGAAATGAGCTCAGCCACGGCTAGGTACTCGCCGCTGGCAATGACGTCGATCGGCTTGCGCTCGCCAAGCGCCGGCACGGGCCTCCTGAGCCAGACGGCGACATAGC
This sequence comes from Solirubrobacterales bacterium, assembly GCA_025963965.1. GTDB lineage: Bacteria > Actinomycetota > Thermoleophilia > Solirubrobacterales > Solirubrobacteraceae > Palsa-744. The sequence goes on along the minus strand of JAOPZS010000026.1, from coordinate 76 downwards.
TCGGCTCGATGACTCGACCAAGTCGTTCCGCGAGCGCCGACAGCTCGATCAAGCGCTCGGCACGGTCGCCGGTGGG
>JAOPZS010000141.1 GCA_025963965.1 Solirubrobacterales bacterium | reverse complement strand
CGCTCGTCGAACGCCGCGTCGAGGTGCTGCTGCACGATCAGAACGCGCACGCCGCCGGGCTGCGCTGTCCGCGCTGCGGCTGGATGGGCCTCGACGCCGAGCGCTGCCCGGTCGACGGCGGCGAGCTCGAGGCGCGTGGGGAGATCGTCGAGGACGCCGTCCATGTCGCCGTCGCACAGGACGCCGACGTGGTTTCGCTGCGCGAGCGTCCCGAGCTCGAGGCGCTCGGCGGCATCGCCGCCACGCTGCGCTTCTGAGAGGGTCTCAGACCGCGATGCCCGCCAGCTGGAGCCATTGCGCCACCGGCGGCGGGGGGTGGCCGGCGAACTCCGCGCGGGCCGCCAGGCGCAGCAGCTCCTCGGCGTCCGCGTCGATCTCGTCGCGGCGGTAGGCGAGGTACACGACGACCGATCGCGCCATGCTCAGCGATCCGGACTGTTCCCAGTCCGGATCGATCGCGCCGAGCGATTCGTCGATGCGCAGCTCGATGTTCTCGACCGCATGGATCGGCTCGTCATCGTCCTCGAAGCGCAGCAGCAGCTCCTCCAGCGGCTCGTCGAGCTCGCCGATTTCGCACACCTCGACGGCACGATGCACCGCCCGTGCGACGGTCAGAGGCGGGGGCTCGGTCGGCATGTGCGGGAGGTGCCCAATTCGCACCTCCGGCAAACCCGCGAGCAGACCTACGATGTCCCGGTGCGGCTGCGCCTCTACCACCACTCCGACGGGGCCCGCGTGGCCTACCGCGAGGCCGGCACCGGGCCGGTCCTGGCGCTGCTGCACTCAGGGCTGCTCTCGCACAAGGAGTGGGAGCCTGCCGTCGAGCAGCTCTCCGACCGCTATCGCGTCGTGCTGCCCGATCTCCCGCTGCACGGTGACTCAGAGCAGCGCCCGCGCCATCCGTACACGCTCGACTGGTTCGCCGAGGTGATGGCCGGCTTCTCCGCCGAGGTGCTCGGCGCGCGCCCGTTGCTCGCCGGCCACGACGCCGGCGCAGAGATCCTGCTGCGGGCGGTCGAGCTCGGCCTCATCGCTCCCTCGCGGCTCGTGCTGATGCCCAACCGGATGCATGCCCCACCGGTGCACGGCGGCTTGCGGGCGGCCGTCCAGTCGACCGCCCGCGCCGCGGCCCTGCCGGGGCTCGACGTGGCGCTCTCCTACGCCGCCGCAGCGGCCTTTCGCCCGCAGCGTGGCGTCGCGCTCAGCGCCCGCGGCAACCCTGCCGCCGCCGACCTGCTCCGCCATGCCTTCGCCGACGTGCCCGGCAACTCGGGCCTCGCCCGCTCGTGGGCGCGCTTCGCGCGGGGTTGGCCGCGCGGCGCCCAGCGGCGGCTGCTCGAGGTGTATCCGTCGCTGCAGATGCCCGTGCTGCTGCTGTGGGCCGACGAGGATCGCCTACATCCGCTCAGCACCGCCGAAGAGGCGCTCGAGCTGCTGCCCGATGCTCAGCTGCGAGTGCTGCCCAACACGGGGTTCCTGATGGCCTATGACGATCCGGTCGGTCTCGCCCGCGAGCTGTCCGCTTTCTGCGGATAGGGTTCATCGCCCCCGATCAGGAGAGAAGATGCCAACCGAGAAGCAGCTGTGGGGCGGCGAGACCGCCAAGGCCGTCGAGAACTTTCCGATCTCCGGCGAGACGGTTCCCGTCGAGGTCGTCCGCTGGCTCGCCCGCCTGAAGGGCGCTGCGGCTGTTGTGAACGGCGAGCTCGGCCTGGTGGGGAAGGGCAAGGCGCGGAGCATCGCGCGCGCCGCCTCGGAGGTCGCCGCCGGAAGGCACGACCGGCAGTTCCCGATCGACGTCTTCCAGACCGGCTCGGGCACCTCGACGAACATGAACGCGAACGAGGTGATCGCCAAGCTCGCCGGTCAGGGAGTCCACGCCAACGACCACGTCAACTTCGGGCAGTCCTCCAACGACGTCTTCCCCTCGGCAGTGCATCTGGCAGCGCTCGACGTCGCCCAGAACGAATTGCTGCCGGCGCTGAAGCAGCTCGAACGGGCCTTCGCGCGCAAGGCCAAAAGCTTTCAGAACGTCGTCAAGGCCGGGCGCACGCACCTGATGGACGCGGTTCCCGTCACGCTCGGCCAGGAGTTCGGCGGCTACGCGGCACAGATCGCCCTCGGCATCGAGCGCGTCCAGGCCGCGCTCGTCCACGTCGGGCAGATCCCGCTCGGCGGCACCGCCACCGGCACCGGGCTCAACACGCACCCGAGGTTCGCCGAGAGGGTCCGCGCGAAGCTGAGGAAGGACTCCGGCCTGAAGCAGATCGCCGCGCCGCTCGACCCTTTCGAGGCGCAGGCGAACCGTGATGCGCTGGTCGAGCTGTCCGGCGCGCTGAAGGTGATCGCCGTGTCGCTGACGAAGATCGCCGGCGACCTCGCCCTGATGGGCTCAGGCCCGCGTGCCGGGATCGGCGAGCTGTTCCTGCCCGAGCTGCAGAAGGGATCCTCGATCATGCCCGGCAAGGTCAACCCGGTGATCCCCGAGGTCGTCCTGCAGGTCTCGGCGCAGGTCATCGGCAACGACACCGCGATCACCGTCGGCGGGCTGCAGGGGCAGTTCGAGCTCAACGTGCGCATCCCCCTGATCGCACGCAACCTGCTGCAGTCGCTGCGGCTGCTCACGAGCACCTCCATCGTGTTCGCCGAGAAGTGCGTCGGGGGCATCGAGGTCAACAGGGCCGGGACAGACGCCTCGGCCGGCGCGACGCTCGCCGTCGCCACCGCCCTGAACGGCGCGATCGGCTACGACAAGGGCACACGAATAGTGCAGAAGGCCACAGCCTCCGGCAGGCCGCTGCGCGACGTCGCGCTCGAGGAGGGCGTCGACGCGAAGCTCTACGACGAGACGATCGACCTGCGCAAGATCGCGCGCGGCAACAAGGCCTGAGTCGTCAATCGCCCGCTAGCCCGGCGGCAGCGCTTTGAACAGGCTCGCGACCGCCCCGGCGGCGGGCTTGGCGGCGCCACCGTAGGTGAAGAGCCCCTTCTGGTTGAGCCCTTCGATCAGTCGCAGGTGCTTGATCACGCGGTGGATCGAGCCGCCGCTGAACGTCGGCGTCAGCGGATAGTCGCGCAGCACCCAAACGAACATCGCCGTCAGGTTCGGCGTGGCCGCGTAGACCTGGATGTGGTTGCGCAGCAGCTGTGCCTGGAAGGCGTAGCTGCCGGGAGCTCCCGGTTTGTTGAGCGTGTTGGATTCCGCCCCGAACTCGCTGATCACGAGCACCTTCTGCGGGAACGTCCGTTCCATCGCCGCCAGGCGCTTGCGCATCCGTGTCGCCAGTTGCGCCGGCGTCTCGTGCGGCACTTCGTACCACCCCGTGTAGTCGGTCTCGGCGACCGCGTCGACTTCTGAGTACAGCGCGCCGGCGGTGCTCGGAGGGTCGCGGCCCCAGATGTCCACGGCGACCAGCCGGCCGGGGTCGTTGGCGTGCAGCCAGCGGGTCGAGTCGCGCACGTAGCGCACCTCCGCCTGGTTGCGGCCATTGCCGGCGATCTCATCGACGAGGTTCCACGCGAAGATCGACGGGTGCAGCGCCGCTGCCGTTGCGGCGGTCCGCACCTGCTGCTCGGCTTCGGCGGTCAATCGCGCTGTCGTCGAGTACCACATGCCCGCCCCTTCGACCGGCCCGACGCCCTGCCAGACGAGCAGCCCGGCCGCGTCCAGCCGTTCCAGCATCGCCGGGTCGAGCGGGTGCTGGGCGCGGACGGCGTTCGCGCCGATCGCCTTGAGGTCGGCCACGATGCTGTCCTGGTCGGCCGGCGTGAGCGCGTCGCCGTGCCCCGGGACGTCCTCCTGGATCGTCGCTCCGTGCAGTTGCAGCCTCGTGCCGTTGAGGAACAGCTGATGGCCGTGCCACGTCACCTGGCGCAGACCGACCCGGGCCGAGTAGCTGCTCTCGCCGGGGACCGCCAACTCCAACTGGTAGAGGCTCGGCACGGCCGGCGACCACAGCGCCGCGCCGGGAACCGTCGCCGTCGTCGTCGCATGAGCCGTCGCGCCCGCTGCCATCGGCATCGCTCCGAAGCTCAACGGGATCCTCTGCGCGCCGCGCACGAGCGAGCCTTCCGGGATGACCGTTCGCCCCGGGCCGTAGTTGTGGACGACCACCCCGACCGTCACCGTCGCCTGGCCGGCAGCCGCGAGCGTCGTCGCGATCGTCGGCTGCGACAGATCGCTTGCCCCGATCTGCCGCACGTCGACCTCGCCGTCGAGCCCGCCCCAGTTGAACCAGGTGCGGTGAAACCCTTCTTCGGCCTGTTTGCCCGGAAATCTCCAGTCGACGCGCACGACGATCGTGTGCGACCCGGCCGACACGTTCGGCTGGAACGAGAACGGCAGGTAGGACCCGCGGTGGGAGCCCAGCTTGCGTCCGTCGAGGAACACTTCGGCGCGGTAGTTGGCCGACTGGAAGCTGATCGCGTAGCGGCCTGCGGCGGCGGCCTTGAAGGTCGTGCGGTACCAGGCCACCGATCCCTGGTAGTTGCGGCCCCCCGCCTTGCCGCTGTACACCGTCGCGTTGACGACGTTCGGGACGCGCACGGTCGCTCCGCTGAAGGCGCCCTTCTGCCAGCCGAGACTCGTGCCGCGGTTGGCGGCGTCGCGCTTGAGCACCCATTCGGTCAGCGGGATGCGACCGCCGGGCCCTTCGAAGATCAGCGACTGGCTCGGCGGCGCCTCGGCCGACGCGACGGCGCTCGCCGCGAGCGCCACGCAGGCGAGCACGGTCGCAAATACCGGCTTCTTTAGGGTCGTTGACACGATCGCTTGGAAGCCGGTCACGTGCCGGGAGCTTTCCCGGCGAGTCCGCTTCTCCTGCTCCAACAGCTCGGCGGCGCGATCAGAGCGCAGTCGCGATCTCGGGTTCCGCCGCCCGCTCGAGCAGTCCCTCCAGCACGAGCAGCGCCCCGGCCTTCGACAGCGGTTCGTTGAGGTTGCCGCACTTCGGCGACTGCACGCACGACGGGCACCCGGCCGCGCACGGGCAACCGGCGATCAGCCGCCGGGCGTCGCCGCACAGCTCCTCAAAGCGCGCGAACGCCGTGCGCGTGATGCCGACCCCGCCCGGGTGACCGTCGTAGATGAAGATCGTCGGCACGCCCGTCTGCGGGTGGAAGTTCGTCGACAGCCCGCCGATGTCCCAGCGGTCGCACATCGCGATCAGCGGCAGCACGGCGATCTGCGCGTGCTCGGTCGCGTGAAGCGAGCCGAGCAGCTGCTCGAGCGAGACCCGCTCGGCCAGCTCGCCGGCGTCCAGCTCGAACCAAAGCGCCTGAGTCTGAAAGCTCGTCGGTGGCAGATCGAGCGCGAACAGGTCCACCTGGGAGTGATCGGACAGCCGCCGGCGCTGGTAGGCGAGGACCGTCTCGGTGACGCTGACCTCGCCGAAGGACAGCTGTACCCCGAGCGTCTCGCGACGATCGAGCAGGCGCACGATCTCGGTGTCGGTCGTGCGCTTCGGCTGCGTGTACCAGTCGCCCGAGAACGGCGACACCAGCGCGCGGCGGCGCTCCAGGTCGAGCTCGCGGACCTCGTAGGAGCGCCCCAGGTGCAGGTAGATGGCGCCCTCGTGAATCGTCGAGTGCGCCCGCGCCGCCTCGGTCGTGCCGAGCAGCTCGCCGGAGGACACGTCGACGATCGCGAAGCTCTCCGCCGAGGCGGAGCGCAGCGACACGTCGCCCGCCGGGTACTCCCCGGCGCGGCGCGGCACGAACATCTCCCCGGCGAGGGTTCCGGAGCGCCGCCGCAGCTCGCCGGCGCTCTGCAGCTGCTCCGCCACGGCCTCCCAGCGCGGGCCGAGGAACTCGCCGTCTGCGCGCGACAGCGCGCCCTCGTGAGCCGCGCACAGCAGGTGCTGGCGGTAGATCAGCGGGCTCTCATGGTCGAGGATCGCGGCCTCGACGGCCCGGTCGAGGAACTCGTCCGGGTGGCGGCAGAAGAACTGGTCGAGCGCGTCCTCGCCCGCCAGGTACACGGCCAGCCCCCGCCCGCGGCGTCCCGCCCGCCCCCACATCTGACGCAGCGAGGCGACCGTCCCGGGGAACGTCACGACGAGCGCCGCGTCGAGCTGGCCGATGTCGATCCCCAGCTCCAGCGCGTCGGTCGTGACGATCGCCCGCAGCTCGCCGCTCATCAACCGCTGCTCCAGCTCGCGACGCTGCTGCGCGGTGTACCCGGCGCGATACGGCGCGATCAGCTCGGCCAGCTCGGGGTGCGTCGCGTCGAGATCCTCTTTGACCAGCCGGCTCAGCACCTCGACACCCTTGCGCGACTTCATGAAGCAGATCGTCCGCGCCCCCTCGCGCACGAGCCCAGCCAGCATCTCCGCCGCCTCGCCGAGCGCCGAGCGCCGCGCCCCGCTCGCCTCGTCGGTCAGCGGCGGGTTCCAGATCGCGACCTTGCGCTCCGGCGCAGGTGAGCCGTCGCGATCGATCAGCGCGAAGCCCTCGAGGCCGGTCAGGCGCTCAGCCAGCTCGACCGGGTTGGCGATCGTCGCCGAGGCCAGGATCACCCGCGGCTCGGTGCCGTAGGCGCCCGCGATCCGCCGCAGCCGCCGCAGCACATTGGCGACGTGCGACCCGAACACGCCGCGGTAGACGTGCGCCTCGTCGATGACGACGACGGCGAGGTTCGCGAACAGGTCCGCCCAGGCGGCGTGGTTGGGGAGGATCCCGACGTGGAGCATGTCGGGGTTGGTCAGCACGATGTTCGCGCTCTTGCGGACCTGTGCGCGCGACTCGCGTGGCGTGTCGCCGTCGTAGATCGCCGGGCGCACCGCTCCGGCGAGCCCGAACGAGGCCAGCGCCCGCGCCTGGTCCTGGGCGAGAGCCTTGGTCGGGTAGAGGTAGATCGCCCGCGCGCGCGGATCGCGGCAGAGCACGTCGAGCGTCGGCAGGTTGAAGCACATCGACTTGCCCGAGGCCGTGCCGGTGGTGATCACCGTCGGCCCCTCCCAGGCCGCCGCGAGCGCTTCGGCCTGGTGTGAGTAGAGCCGCTCGATGCCGATCCGGTGAAGCCCGTCGAGCACCTTCTGATGCAGCTCTGGTGGGAGCTGGGCGTGGTTCGCCGGTCCTGCTCCGTGACGCGCCTCGCGCACCAGGCGGCCGTCGTTGCGCCCGGCATCGAGCAGCGCGCTCCAGGGCTCTTTTCTGCGGTCGACGGCCAAGGAGCCTGAGATAGTAGAGGCGATGTCAGCCGCGCCGTCGAGGACCTCGCCCAAACTGCGCACGTTCCATCACGCTGCCTATCCGCCGGAGCGGATCGCCGGCGAGCGGCGCCACAGCGTCTCCGTCTGCCTGCCCGCGCGGGAGTGCGCCGGCACCGTCGGCGAGATCGTCGCAACGCTGCTCGGGCTCGCCGGGCGCGGCGTGCTCGACGAGGTGCTCGTGATCGATGCGGCCTCCGCGGATGGGACGGCCGACATCGCCGCGCGGGCCGGTGCGCGGGTCCTGCAGGAGGGGGAGCTGATGCCCGGCTACGGGCCCGTCCTCGGCAAGGGCGATGCGATGTGGCGGGCGCTCGGCTCGGTGAGCGGCGAGCTCGTGTGCTTCCTTGACGCCGACACCGAGGGCTTCTCCGCCCATTTCGCCACGGGCCTGCTCGGTCCGCTCACCTGCGAGCCGGATGTAACGTTCGTCAAGGGCTTCTACCGCCGGCCCCTGGAGGCTCCCGGGGAGCCTCCAGGCGAGGGCGGCGGGCGCGTCAACCACCTGACCGCGCGCCCCGCCCTGTCGCTCTTCTATCCGGAGCTGGCGGCCGTGCGCCAGCCGCTGGCCGGCGAGGTGGCGGCGAGCAGGGAGCTCCTCAGGAGCCTGCCCTTCGCGACCGGCTACGGCGTCGAGATCGCGATGCTGATCGATGCCTGGCGCGCCGTCGGCCTGGAGAGCATGGCGCAGGTCGACCTCGACGAGCACCGCAACCGCCACCAGCCGCTCGCCGCGCTCGCGCCGATGGCGCGCACCGTGCTCGCGACCATCGCGCGGCGACTGGAACAGGACGGACGGCTTCAGCCGGGCGCCTCCTCCGAGCACGCCGCTCCGGGCGAGGCGGCGCCCGTCGAACGACCCGCCCTGGCGCACGCGGAGGACGCGTGAGCGGCGTCGGCGGCGCCGTGGGCGCGCCGGGTGTGCGCTGCCTCTATCTCGATCTCGACGGCACGCTGCTCGGCAGGGGCGCTTCGCTGCTGCACGACGGCGACGGCGAGATCACGATCGAGGGGGTGCGCGCGCTCCAGGCCTGCCTGCGGGCGGGCGTCGAGATCGTGCTGATGTCGGGGCGGCGCCGCGTCCAGGTTCACGAGGACGCCCGGCTGTTCGGGCAGTCCTCGTTCATCTACGAGGCAGGCGCCTGCCTCGTGCTCGACGGCGAGGAGCACTGGCTGACAGGCGAGCTGCTCCCGGGCGAGCAGACGATCTTCGAGCAGATCGACGCGTCGGGCGCGCCGGCGCTCCTGCTGGAGCGGTACGAGGGCCGGCTCGAGCACCACGAGCCGTGGCACACCGGCCGCGAGGTCTCTCACCTGTTTCGCGGCCTCGTCGACGCGTTCGAGGCCGACGAGCTGCTCGCACAGAACGGGCACGGTGACCTGCGACTCGTCGACAACGGCGTCGTGCAGCGCCGCTCGCCGGCGCTTGCAGCGCTGCCGCATGTTCGCTGCTACCACCTCGTCCCGGGCGGCGCCGCCAAGGCGGCCGCCGTCGCCCTTCACATGCGCGCCCGCGGCTACGCCCGCGAGCAGGTATTCGCCGTCGGCGACTCGCGAGAGGATCTCGCCTGCGCCGAGCACGTCGGCGCCTTCTGGCTCGTCGCCAACGCCGTCGAGCGCGACCCGACGATCCGCGAGGCGATCGCCGGGCGCGAGAACGTCCGTGTCGCAGCCGCCGGGCACGGGGCGGGTGTCTATGAGGCGGTCGTCAGTACCTTGATTCGGGCGGAGCCGGTCGGCTGAAAGGGTCCGGCTCGGACATCGGCTCGGCCGTCCGTTCCGACATCGGCTTCGGCTTCGACGGCTGGGGCGGCTCGCAGATGATCCCCGCCCGCCGCTCCTCCTCGTAGATCCTTTCCACGACGAACTCCTTGAGCAGTGTCTGGTAGCCCGTGTTGTGGAGGGCCGCCAGCGTCTTAAGCCGTTCGATCGTGAACAGCCCGAGCCGGATCGCAACCGGCGTCGTGCGGCCCGGCCGGATCCTGTCCTCCATCTTCAAGATCTGTTTCCGGCGTTTTTCGGCGGCGAAGAACTCGTCCGGATCGATCGAGATGTATCGCAGAAGGTTGAACTCGCCTCGGCGGGGTGGGTGCACGATGGTATTCACCCGGGGGCGGGGTGACTCGCTTTTGGTTCGGCGCTCGCAAAGGTAGTCACAGGGCCGTAGATACCTTTGCTACCGCGATTTCCAGAGCGCGTCCCACCCCTCCGGAGGCATACGTACGTAGATACGGCCATCTGCGACCTTGTCCGACCGGCGCCGCTCGGCCGGGACATCACCGCCCGGCCAGGCCCCTCCACACACGCCGCCAGAAGCCCGGGTGGGGGCGTCTGCGCCAGAGCGCGGGCGGGGGAACGGTCGCGCGCACCAGCGCCACCCACTGCTCCAGCGGTAGCTCGCCGGCGATCAGGCGGCCGAGAGCGCCCGTCACCGGCGCAGCGACTCCCGACTGCTCCAGCGCCATCGCCAGCAGCGGGACGGACTCCAGCGCCTCGATCGCCTGGCCGACCCGCTGCGGGATCTCGCTCGCCGGGACTCCGGCGGCGAGCAGCTCGCCGGCGCGCCTGTTGCGGCTCTCGCGCGCGAGCGCTGTGGCGACGAGGTCGCCGGCGCCGGCCAGGCCGATCATCGACTCGGGTCGCGCGCCCAGTCCCTCCGCGTAGCGCCACACCTCGGCGAAGATGTGCCCCGCCGCTGCGCCGGCGGCGTTCAGCCCCTGTGCCTCGGTCGCTCCGGCGGCCAGCGCGGCCGCGTTCTTGGCCGCCCCGGCCAGCTCCACACCGATCGGATCGTTGGACAGCTCGCAGACGACCCCGGCCCGGGTGAAGATCTGCGCGAGCGAGCGTGCCAGCTCCTCCTCGACCGCAGCCGCCACCAGCGCGGCACCGTCGCGGACCATCTCGCGGGCGTGGGCCGGTCCTCCGAGGCAGGCGATCCGCTCGGCGCCGAAGCGGGCCGCGAGCACGGTCGTCGGCGGCTCCCCCGCCGGTGGGACGAGACCCTTCGCGACGGAGACGATCGCCGTGTGGCGCCCGAGCCCGGCGGCGACGAGCGTGTCGATCGCCCCGCCGAGCGCCCGCGAGGGGACCGCCAGGAACACGAAGTCGGCGCGTGCCGCCCCCGCCGAGGCGGACTCGACGCGCATCGCCCCGGGCAGCGCGACGCCGGGCAGGTAGACGCGGTTCTCCCGGTCTCGATCGATCGCGGCAGCCTGCTCGGCGGTGCGCGTCTGAAGCGTCGTGCGCAAGCCGCCCCGCGCGAGCAGCAGCGCCAGGGCTGTGCCGAAGGACCCGGCGCCGACCACCGTCGCTCGCCGCATCGTCGGCCGGGAGCGCCCGCGCCCGGACGCTGCGCCGCCCCGGACGGCCGGGCTGGCGTTAGGCTCGGGCTCGTCCATCTGATGCCCGAGCCTAACGATCGAGACGTCCGGCCCGTCCCCTGGCGGAACTGGACGGGCGACGAGTCTTGCCGCCCCGCCCGCCAGGCCAGCCCGGCCAACCGGGAAGCGCTGGCTGACGCGCTGGCGGAAGCCTGCGCGGCGGGTCTGAGGGTGCGCGTCGCCGGCGCCGGTCACTCCTTCAGCGACATCGCTCTGAGCGACGGGCTGATGATCGGCCTGGAGCGAATGCGCAGGGTTCTCGACGTGGACCCCTCAACGGGCCTCGTCCGGGTCGAGGGCGGCATCACGATCGGCGAGCTGAGCGCCGCCATCGCCGCACACGGGCTGGCGATGGAGAACCTCGGAGACGTCGACAGGCAGTCGATCGCCGGCGCGATCTCGACTGCCACGCACGGCACCGGCGCGCGCCTTCGCAACATCTCATCGCAGGTCGCCGAGCTGACGCTCATGCTCGCCGACGGCTCGACGCTCGTGTGCTCCGAGCAGACCGAGCCGGAAGTCTTCAGGGCGGCGCGCGTCGGCCTCGGGGCGCTCGGGGCGATCGCCGAGGTGACGCTGCGCTGCGTCCCGGCGTTCACGCTGCGCGGCGTAGACGCACCGGCGCCGCTGGCGGACGTCCTCGACGGCTTCGAGCGGCTGGCGCTCGGCAACGACCATTTCGAGTTCTTCGTTTTCCCTCATGCCGACAGGGCGCTGACGCGCACCAACAACCGCACCGACGAGCCGCCGCGGCCGCGCAGCCGGGTGAGCGCGCACGTCAACGACATCGTCCTCACCAATCACGTGTTCGGTCTCGTCTGTCGCGCCGGGCGGCGCTTCCCGAGCCGCATCCCGCAGCTCAACAGGCTCGTCACGACGCTGGCCGGCAGCTCGACGCGCCTGGACAGCTCGTTCGAGATTTTCGCGAGCCCGCGGCTCGTGCGCTTCACCGAGATGGAGTACGCGCTTCCACGCGAACGCACCCCGGAAGCGGTCCGCGCCGTGATGGAGATGGTCCCGCGCGAAGGCCTCGCCGTGCCGTTCCCGATCGAGGTGCGCGCGGTCGCCGCCGACGACGCGATGTTGAGCACGGCTGCCGGCCGCGACAGCGGGTTCGTGGCCGTGCACATGTACGAGGGAATGGAGTGGCGTCCCTACTTCAAGGCTGTCGCGGCGATCATGGACGGCCTCGGCGGGCGCCCGCACTGGGGCAAGCGCCACTTCCAGACCGCCGAGGGCCTGCGAGAGCGATATCCGGAGTGGGACGCCTTCCAGTCCGTCCGGGCGCGCCTGGACCCCGACGGCGTGTTTGCCAACGAGTGGACCGAACGCGTCCTCGGCCCGGTGCGCTCCGCGGCATGAGCGACCAGCAGAGCGCGGCGGCCGCGCTGTACGCACGCCTCGAGCGCGCCACGGAGGGGCTGCGGGCGCCGTTCGCGCTCGTCGACCTCGACGCGCTGTGGGCCAACGCGGCCGAGATGGAAGGCCGTGCTCAGGGCAAGCCGATCCGGCTCGCCAGCAAGTCGGTCCGCTGCCGCGAGCTGCAGGACCGGGTTCTCGCCCGTCCCGGATATGAGGGCACGCTCGCCTTCACCCTTCCGGAGGCGCTGTGGCTCGTCGCCCACGGCGCCCGGGAGATCCTCGTCGCCTATCCGACGGCCGACAGTGAGGCGCTCGCCGAGCTTGCCGGCTCGGACGGCGAGGTGACCGTGATGGTCGACAGCGGCGAGCAACTCGAGCTGATCGACCGTGCTCGGGGCGCCGCCGGCGCCTCACCTGGGCGGGTGGGTGTCTGCCTCGACATCGACACGGGCTGGCTGGCCGCCGGCGGGCGGCTGCGAGCCGGTGCGCGGCGCTCGCCCGTGCGGACGCCGAGCCAGGCGGCCTCGCTCGCGCGCGAGGTGCTGGCGCGACCAGGGCTCGAGCTGCGCGGGATCATGGCCTACGAGGCGCAGATCGCCGGCGTCGGCGACGACCCGCCGGGCAGGCCGCTGCGGGCCCGGGCGATCCGTGCGATGCAGGCGCGCTCGGCTGCCGAGCTCGCCG
>JAOPZS010000070.1 GCA_025963965.1 Solirubrobacterales bacterium | reverse complement strand
GGCCTTCTTGCAGTCCATCATGCCCGCGCCGGTCCGGTCGCGCAGGGCCTTCACGTCCTTGGCTGAGATCTCTGCGGTGCTCACTGCTGCTCCTCCTTGCCCGCCTGCTCGCCTGACGCGGTCTCCTGCCCGACGGCCACCGGCTCCGCGGGCGGCTCGGCGGGGGCCTCACCGCCGGCCTCGGCAGGCGGGGCCTCGGCGGGTGCGGCCTCCCCGTCGCCCTCCGCGCTTTCTGCGACGGTCTCAGCCGGGGCGGACTGCGGGTTGGCGGGCTGGCGCGCGTCGGCGCCGGCGCTCATCGGCGTGACCGTCTCGCTTGCGGGCTCGAGCGTCGCCGGGTCGGCCGCGGCGGGCGGCACCGGCGTGGACTCGGGCGCGGTCTGCTGTGTTGCCGCAGCCGCCGCGGCGCGTTCGGCCGCGGCTTTGTCCTCGGCCTCTTTCTGTGCCTGCTCCTCGGCCTCGCGCTTGGCCTGCTCCTCGGCCTCGCGCTTGGCGCGCGCTTCTGCCTCGGCCTTGGCTTTCTCTTCGGCCTCCTTGCGGGCACGTTCCTCCTCGGCCCGGAAGACCGAGTGGCCCTCCGAGACGACCTGGCCGATCGCCTGCGTGATCAGCGCGCAGGAACGGATCGCGTCGTCGTTGCCGGGAATCACGAACTCGATCCCGTCCGGGTCGCAGTTGGTGTCGACGAGGCCGATGATCGGGATGCGCAGACGGCGCGCCTCTTTGACGGCGATCTCCTCCGTTTTGAGGTCGATCACGAACATCGCGTCGGGGACGCGCTGCATGTTCTTGACGCCGCCGAGGTTGGCGCGCAGCTTCGCCAGGTCGGCCTGGGCCGACATCCGCTCGCGCGTCGGCAGCAGCTCGAGCTGCCCCTCGGTCTCGTAGCGTTCGAGGTCGTGAAGGCGGCGGATCCGCTGGTTGATCGTCTGGAAGTTCGTCAGCAGCCCACCGAGCCAGCGGTGGTTGACGTAGGGCATGTCGGCCGCCTCGGCGACCTCCTTGACCGTGTCGCGGGCCTGCTTCTTGGTCCCGACGAACAAAACGGTGCCGCCACGATGAGCGATCGCGCTGGCGAACTCCTGCGCCTGCGCGAGCAGCGCCTGCGTCTTGAGCAGGTCGATGATGTAGATGCCGCCCCGCTCACCATGGATGAAACGGCGCATCTTGGGGTTCCAGCGGCGCGTCTGGTGGCCGAAGTGAACGCCGGCCTCCAGCAGCTCCGCGATTCCGACGTCGGCCACGGGCTTACTCCCTTATTTGTGAGTCTGTTGAAGCCATGCGCGGATCGGCGGACCCGGTCGGCTAGGTGCCTCCGGGCAGGGCCGCGATCCGTGATCGCACGGGTCGAAGGTCCAATAGAGCCTTTCAGGATATCCCACCACCGGCTCCGCCGGCGGTGCCCGCGCGCTCCAGCGCCTCGCGCAGGTCGATCGGCAGCGGCGAGCGCAGCTCGAGGCGCTGCCCGCCGAGCGGATGCTCGAAGGCCAATCGCGTGGCGTGCAGGAACTGGCGGTCCAGCCCGTAGAGCCCGGCGGTCCCGTACTCCGGGTCCCCGACGACCGGATGACCGATCGCCCGCAGGTGCACGCGGATCTGGTGCGTGCGCCCCGTCTCCAGGCGCAGGCTCAGCAGCGAGGCGCGCGGCAGGGCCTGCTCCAGCGTGAAATGGGTGCGCGCCTCGCGCGCCGCCGCGCCGCCGACGGCCATGCGCGTGCGCACGCGCGGGTCACGCCCGACCGGAGCGTCGATCGTGCCTGTCCTGGATGGCGGGCGCCCCTCGACCAGCGCCAGGTATTCACGCTCGACCGCGCGCGCTGCGAGCTGCGCCTGCAGCCGCCGGTGCGCCTCCTCGCTGCGGGCCACGACCATCAGCCCGGATGTGTCGCGGTCGAGGCGGTGGACGATGCCGGCCCGCTCCGCCTCGCCGCCGGCCAGCAGCGGCGCGAGCAGCTGCGAGAGCGTGTCGTCGCGATGACCGCGCCCCGGGTGCACGACGAGACCGGGGCCCTTGTCGATCACGATCAGGTGCTCGTCCTGGTAGACGATCGAGAACGGGCCCGGTTCGGGGGCGTCGCTCACGGCTCGCGGGCGCGCGAGCGGTCGATCACGACGAACAGCGCCAGGATCCCGATCGTGATCGATGCGTCGGCGAGGTTGAACGGCGGCCAGCCCAGCGGGAGCTTCACGAAATCCGTCACCGAGCCGCCGCGCAGACGGTCCACGACGTTGCCGATCGCGCCGCCGATCAGCATTCCCGTCGGCAGCCAGATCAGCGGCCGCGTCAGGTGTTTGGCGAAGTACGCCAGCAGCACCAGCAGCGCCACCGCGATCAGGATCGTGACGCCGACGTCGCTGCCCGGCAGGAAGCCGAACGCGACGCCGTGGTTGCGCGTGTTGACGAGCTGGACGCCCGGCAGGAAGCGATGCTCTTCCCCGGGCGTGATCGAGCTGCGGACCGCGCTCTTGGTGAGCTGGTCGGCGGCGGCGACCAGCGCGGCGACGCCGGCGGCCGAGAGCCACGCGCGGGCCGCCGGCCGGACACGGCGAGCGGCGCGTTCTGCCGTCAGCTCCATGCGCGCGTCAGCCGTGGATCAGGCCCAGCACGATCACGCTGTTGACGACGTACAGCGTCAACAGCGCGAGCATCGGGCTGAAGTCCCATCCGCCCATGCTCGGCAGTAGCCGCCGGAACACCCGCAGGTAGGGCTCGCAGACGTCCCGCAGGAACTGCAGGATCGCGTTCGACGTCCGCGAGTACGGCGGGCGAATGCCGGCGCTGAACAGCAGCTGAACAACGATGTAGATGAAGATGATGATCCCGTAGACGTAGAGGATCGAGGACAGCACGTTCGCGATCTCGGTCCGGGCGGTGCCCAGCGGCAGGATCATCGCTGCTCCAGCACCGCGTCGAGCGCGTCGCTGAACGCCGTGCGGATGCCGCCGCGCTCGAGCGCGTCGAGCCCGCGGGCGGTGATGCCCCCCGGGGAGGTCACCTCGCGGCGGATCGCAACCGTGTCGTTGCCGCGCCGGCGCAGCAGCTCGGCAGTGCCGGCAAGCGTCTGCACGACCAGCTCGGCGCCCTGCCCCGCCGGGATCCCGCGGCGCACGCCGGCGTCGATCTGGGCCTCGGCGACCAGCGCCACGTAAGCGGGAGCGCACGACATCAGCCCCATCGCCACGTCGACGAGCCTGTCCTCGAGCACGACGAGCGTGCCCAGCTGAGCGAACAGCTCGGCGACCGCGCGGTCGGTCGGCGGATCCTGCTCGGGACCGGCCGCCTGCACGACGGCGCCCTGGCGCACCTCGACGGGCAGCGACGGGATGAACCGGTAGACCGGCTGCTGAGGGTAGGCCTCCTTCAAGGCGGCGAGCGGGGTCGCCGCGAGAATCGAGGCGACCGCCCGGGCGTGCGGGGCGAGCTCCGCCGCGACTGCCTGCAGCTGCGCCGGCTTGTGACAGAGCACGAGGAGATCTGCGCGCTCGGCAACCTCCAGGTTGCTCGGCACCGCTTCGCCGCCCACCTCGGCGGCGAGCGCCTGTGCCCGCTCTCCGACGGGGTCCGCGCAGATCACCGGCTGTTCCCAGCCGCGGGCGAGCGCCCGAGCCATGTTGCCCGCGCCGATCAGTCCGATTCTCATAGGGACACCCAGGCTAGAGGGCGGCTGCTAGCTCTGATTAAAGAAGCCCTTCTCGATCAGGCGCGCGCGCTCCTCGGCGGAGATCTCGACGTTGCGCGGAGTGAGCATGAAGACCTTGTCGGCGATCCGCTGCATGCCGCCGTCGAGCGCGTAGGTGAGCCCGGAGGCGAAGTCGATGAGGCGCTTGGAGAGATCCGTCTCGGAGCCCTGCAGGTTGAGGATCACCGGGATCGAGTCCTTGAACTTGTCGGCGATCTGCTGCGCGTCGTTGAACGACTTCGGGACGACGAGGTGCACTCGCACGTCGCCGTTGGTCCGTGCGACCGGCTTGAGCACCGTCGTCGAGCGCGGGCCTGAGCGGCGCCCGGCGGGAGCCGCGTCGGGGTCGTCGTCCTCGGCGAAGATGTCGTCGTACTCGTCGCGGCGGCGGCGCAGGCGCCGCACGTTCGGGCGCTCGCGGTAGCGGTCCTCGATCTCCGCCTCGGGCGCGCCCTCGTCCTCGTAGTCGTCGTGATACTCCTCGGCGAGGCCGAAGTACACGAGTGCGCTGTGCCAGGAGTCCCTGAAGGCCATGTTCTTAGCGTGTTCGCCCGGCGAGCCGGATTCCCTGCAGATGCTAGTAATCCGGCGGGGCTGCCGCAGGACTAATCATATAGCCGCGTGCCGATCCGCACGATCGTCGCGCCCTCTTCGGCCGCGACGAGATAGTCCTGCGAGGTGCCCATCGAGAGCTCGGGGAGCTCACGCTCGGCGGCGAGCTCGCGAAGCGCCGCGAACCAACGGCGGCTGTCCTCCGGATCGCCCGACAGCGGCGGCATCGTCATCAGCCCGGCAACCGGCAGCGGCGACTCCTCGATATAGGAGTCCAGCTCCCCGGGTGCGATCCCGGCCTTGCCCTGCTCCCCGGCGACGTTGACCTCGAGCAGGATCCGCAGCCCGGGGCGAGCCCCGGACGAGTGTCGCCGCAGCTCCGTGAGCGCCGATCGCGAGGCGACGGAGTGGATCAGCGAGACGTGCGGGACGATCAGCCGCACCCGCCTGCTCTGCAGCTGCCCGATGAAATGCCACTCGAACAGCTCGCCGTGCGCGCTCGCCTTCTCGCTCAGGTCCTGCGCCCGGTTCTCGCCCACCAGCTCGACGCCTGCCTCGGCGAGCGCTCCGAGCTCGGCGCTCGGAACGTACTTGACGGCCGCGAGGATACGCACCGTGTCGCTGACCGGACGTCCTGCCGCCAGCTTCGCCGCGGCGATCTCCTCGCGAACGGCACGCAGGTTCTCCGCCACGCGCGGCGCCTGCAGCCCGCGGATCAGCTCAACCATGCCACCCCGGCCTGCCGTCCTGACTGCTCACCTTCGCGACGGTAAGAGAAGAAGCGCTCCTCGCAGATCGTGCAGCCGCCGAGCTCGGTGACCTGTGAGACGCCGGCGGCCCGCAGCTGCTCCCGCGCGATCGCCCTGATGTCGAGCGTGCTCCTGGCGCTCACGCCGGTGGCGAGCGCCGCGTGCACCTCGGGGCCGACCTCGTAGCAGCACGGCCCGGCGCAGGGCCCGAGCACGGCGAGCAGCTCCCCGTCCCCCTCACCGGGCAGCTCGCCCAGCGCCCGCACGCCCGCGGCGAGCACGCCCGCCGCCAGACCCCGCCAGCCCGCGTGGAGCATGGCGACAGCGCCGGGCCGTCCGATCGCCACGGGCAGGCAGTCGGCGGCGAGGACGATCGCGCCGAGGCTCGCCAGCGCCGTCGCCTGCCCGTCGGCGTGCGCCAGCTCCGCCGGCTGCGCTTCGCGGCCGGGCATCTCGTCCACGAGCGCGACGACCGAGCCATGCACCTGGTAGCCGCGTGCGAGCCCCCGCAGGGCCAGCTGCTCGCGCAGGCGACCGCGCGCCGCGTCGCCCTGCTCGTGTCCGGCACCTCCGACGCTCGACATGTTGCCGTCGCTGCGGTCGGTGAAGGCGACGCCGCCGCCGGGCAGCGCCGCGCTCAGGTCTCGGTGCATCGGCGATCTGAATGGTCGGGGTGGGGCTCGCCGTCGAGCGCCGCGCGGAGCTCCTGGGCCCGGCCGGCGAGCGCACCTTCGCGCTTTCGCCTCAGCGCGACGGCGAGGCGCGCTCCCACCTGCGGCCCCTCGGGCACGCCTGCGGCGATCAGGTCGTTGCCGTCGATCTCCAGGCGGACGTGCCGGGCCCTCGTCAGCCAGTCGCCGACGGCCTGCGCCGCAGCCGGCATCTCCCTTGCCGCCAGGGCGCCGGCGAGCGCGACGGCCTCCACGGGCGGCCCGTCGAGCAGCGCCAGGGCCGCCGCGTGGTCGTCGAGTCCCTCGACCGGTCGCGCGAGGCGCTCGGCAAGCTCGGTCGCGCCGCTCGCGGCGGCCAGCACCCGGTCCCTCGTCTCCCCGGCGACTTCCAGCTCGTCGAGCAGCTCCAGCGCGCCGCGCCCGCTGCCGGCGCCGCGAAGCAGGGCGACGGCCAACAGCAGGGCCTCCCGCCGGCCGTCGCGGGGCAGCAGCGCTTCGGCGCTCGCGGCAAGCTCGTCGTCGAAGGGGGCCGCGAAGCCGAGCGCCTCGAGCACGCCGAGCTGCTCCAGAGTGCCGAGCGTCGCGCGGGCGTCGGATTCGCCGAGCGCGAGCAGCAGCTCCGCGCCGATTCGGCCGCCCGAGACGGTGCTCAGCGCGCCGTCGGCGAGTGCCTCTTCGGCCAGGCGGCGCGTGTGCGTCTCGATCGTGAAGCGCAGGCGGGCGGCGTAGCGGGCGAGGCGCAGGATTCGCGTCGGGTCGTCGCGGAAGCTCCGCTCGTGCAGCACCCGCAGCGTGCCGGCTGCGAGATCCTCGAGGGCGCCGTCGACCGACAGCAGCCCGACGCCCTCCCCGCCCAGCGGAAGTGAGATCGCGTTGATGGTGAAGTCGCGGCGGGCGAGGTCCTCCTCGACGCTGCCGGGACGCACGTCGGGCAGCGCGCCGGGCGAGGGGTAGGACTCCGCACGCAGCTCGGCGACGTCGATGCGCCCATAGGCCCATCTGAGGGAGGCGGTGCGGAAGCGCTCGTGCAGAACCGGCGCCACGACACGCCCGTAGGCCCGCTCGCTCGGCGAGATCGCTGCGGCGAGCGTCTCGGCGAGACCGGCCGCGTCGGCGGCGACGGTCACGTCGAGCTCGCGCGGCCAGTGGCCGAGCAGCAGGTCGCGCACAGCGCCGCCGACGAGCGCGACGTCCTCGCGCCGGCGCGCCTCGGCGAGCAGCTCCGGGCCGCCCGGCAGCGTCCCCAGCCGCTCCAGCGTCTGAGCTGCCCCGTGGATCGGGTGCGCGCCCTTCATACCGCCGTCCTCACCCGGCGCGGACCGGGATCCCGGCGGCCGCCAGGTGCGCCTTGGCCTCGGCGATCGTGTGGTGGCCGTAGTGGAAGATCGAGGCGCAGAGCACGGCGTCGGCGCCCGCCCGCAGCGCCTCGGCGAGGTGCTCGAGCTGACCGGCGCCGCCCGAGGCGATCACCGGCACGCCCACCGCCTCGCTGACCGCCGCTGTCAACGCCAGGTCATAGCCGTCGCTCGTGCCGTCGCGATCCATGCTCGTGAGCAGGATCTCCCCCGCCCCACGCTCCACGCCCTCCCGCGCCCAGGCCACGGCGTCGCGCCCGGCCGGCGTCCGGCCGCCGGCGACGTAGGCGTCCCAGCCGTCGCGCTCGGCACGCTCCTTGGCGTCGATCGCGAGCACGACGCACTGTGCGCCGAACACTGCGGCGAGCTCGTCGACCAGCTGCGGCCGCGCCAGCGCGGCCGAGTTCACGGAGACCTTGTCCGCGCCTGCGTCGAGCACCGCCTGGGCGTCGGCGACCGAGCGCACGCCGCCGCCGATCGTGAACGGCACGAACACCTCGTCGGCCGTGCTGCGGGCCAGCTTGGCGATCGTCTCGCGCTTCTCGTGCGTGGCGGTGATATCGAGGAAGACGAGCTCGTCTGCGCCCTCCCGGTCGTAGTGCGCGGCGAGCTCGATCGGGTCGCCGGCGTCGCGGATGTCGACGAATTCGACGCCCTTGACGACACGGCCTCGATCGACGTCGAGGCAGGGGATCACCCGCTTGTAGTGCACCGCCCCACGGTAGCTGTCAGGACGCCAGCGCCGCGATCGCCTCGGCGACGGTGAAACGCTCCTCGTAGAGCGCCTTGCCGACGATCACGCCCTCGAGACCGTCGAGCCCGAGCTCGGCGCGCAGCACGGCGAGACCGCGCAGATCCTCCAGCGAGCCGATCCCGCCGGAGAAGGTCAGGCCGCCGTCGCCGACGTCGCGTGCGACCTCGGCGACCTCCTCGCGGTTCGCTCCGTCGAGCATCCCGTCGTGGTCGATGTTCGTGAACACGAACCGTCGCACGCCCTGCTCGCGCAGCCGGGCAAACGCCTCGCGCGCGCGGATCTCGCTCGTCTGCAGCCAGCCGTGCGTGGCGATCAGCCCGCCGCGCACGTCCACGCCGACCGCGACCTGCCCGGCATCGCTCTCCGCGAGCGCCGCCTCGAGCATCGCCGGGTCGGTGAACGCAGCCGTGCCGATCACGACCCGCGACGCCCCCGCGGCGAGCGCATCCGCGACGGCGGCGGCGGAGCGCAGCCCCCCGCCGTACTGCACGGGCACGCCGCTCTCGGCGGCGATCCGGCGCAGCTGCTCGATGTTGACCGGAGCGCCCGCGCGGGCACCGTCGAGGTCGACGACGTGCAGCCATTGCGCACCGTCGCCGACCCATTTCAACGCCGCGTCGAGCGGGTCGGAGTCATAGACGGTACTTGCGTCGAAGTCACCCTTGACGAGGCGCACGGCACTGCCCTCGAGGATGTCGATCGCGGGGTAGAGCCTCACCGCGCCGTGGCCCGCAGCGCCGCCTCGCCGGCAGGCTCGTCGGCTTCGCCGGCGCACAGGCGCGCGAAGTTCTCGAGCATCCGCAGCCCCGCGGCGGAGGACTTCTCGGGGTGAAACTGGACGCCGTAGAACGAGCCGCGCCTGACGGCCGTGGCGAAGCGCTCGCCGTACTCGGCGGTGCCGAGGACGTCGGCCTGATCGGCCGGGTGGGCGGCGTAGGAGTGCACGTGGTAGAAGGCGCAGGGCGACGGCAGCTCGGCGAGCAGCGGCGCCGCCGGCTGCGAGAAGGACACCTCGTTCCAGCCGATGTGCGGCAGCTTCAGCCCGCCCGGCCGAAGGGCGCGCACGGCGCCTGCGAGGATGCCGAGCCCCGCAGCGCCGCCGAGCTCATCGGAGGAGTCGAAGGCGAGCTGCATGCCGAGGCAGACGCCGAGCACCGGGGTGCCGGCCGCGACCCGTTCGCGCAGCAGCTCGCCGAGGCCGAGCGCGGCGAGGTTCTCCATCGCCTTCGGGAAGGCCCCGACACCGGGCAACACGAGGCCCGCGGCGCCGGCCAGCACGCGGGCGTCGGAGGAGACGATCGGGCGCGCGCCGACATGGGCGAGGGCCTTCTCCACCGAGCGCCGGTTTCCCATGCCGTAGTCGACGATCCCGATCTCGACGGGTCCGCCGGCGCGGGGAGCGCTCATGCCGTCAGCGTGCCCTTGGTGCTCGGCACGCCCTTCTCGCTCGGGTCGATCGCGACGGCTTCGCGCAGCGCGCGGGCGAACGCCTTGAAGGCGGCCTCGATCATGTGGTGGGCGTTGCTGCCGGCTTCCACGCGCAGGTGCAGCGTCAGCTTCGCGGCGTTGGCGAGGGCCCGGAAGAACTCCTCGGTCAGCTCGTGCTCGAAACCCCCTGTCGCGCCGGGGGGCAGGTCGGCCTCGAACAGCGTGAAGGGGCGCCCGGAGATGTCGAGCGCGCAGCTCGCCCGCGCCTCGTCCATCGGCACCGTGGCGGCGCCGTAGCGGACGATCCCGGCGCGGTCGCCCAGGGCGCGGTCGAGGGCCTGCCCGAGCACGATCGCCGTGTCCTCGGCGGTGTGGTGGGCGCCGGTCTCCAGGTCGCCGGTGACCGTCACGTCGAGATCGATGCGCCCGTGGCGGGCGAGCAGGTCGAGCATGTGGTCCAGGAAGCCGACGCCGGTGGCGCGCGTGCCGGCGCCGGCGCCCTCGAGGGTCAGCTCGAGACGGACGTCCGTCTCGCCGGTCTTGCGCTCGATGCTGGCCGTGCGGCTCATATAGATGGATTCTCCCCGATGCGCGCCTCCATCGACTCGGCGTGCACCTCGAAGCCCTCGGCGCGGGCGATCGGCGCGCCGGCGGCGGCGAGCTTCGCGGCGGCGGGGCCGATCCGCACCTCGGTCATGCGCCGGCGGAAGTGGCGTGGCGAGAGGCCCGAGGCGAAGCGGGCGGCGCCCCCGGTCGGAAGCGTGTGATTGGAGCCGGCGACGTAGTCGCCGAAGGCGGTCCCGCTGTCGGCTCCGACGAACAGGCAGCCGGCCGTCTGCACCGAGTGCGCCAGGCGCTCGACGTCGGCGCCGATCAGCTCGAGATGCTCTGCGGCGAAGGCGTTGGCAAGCGCGAGCGCCTCGGCGGGGCCGGCGACGTGCGCGATCGCGAAGGCGGCCTCGCCGACCGTGGCTCGCCCGAGGATCAGCTCGTCGAGCTGCTCGGCCAGGCGCTCGCAGACCTCGCTCGAGGGCGAGGCCGCCGCGACGAGGCTGCCGGCGCCGTGCTCGGCCTGGGCGAGCATGTCAAGCGCGGCCAGGCGCACCTCGCGCTCGCCTGCCTGGGCGCCGAGCAGCACCAGCAGGTCAGAGGGGCCGGCGAAGCCGTCGATGCCGACGAGCGCCGACAGCTGGTGCTTGGCCTCCTGCACGTACAGGTTCCCGGGTCCGACGATCACGTCGACCGGGCGCACCGTCTCGGTGCCGTAGGCGAGGGCGGCGATCGCCTGCGCGCCGCCCATCCTGTAGACGCGCTCGACGCCGCACAGCCGGCAGGTCCCGAGGATCGCGCTGTCGATCTCACCGTCGGGCCCCGGGGGCGCGCAGACGGCCACGTCGACCACGCCGGCGGCGCGGGCGGTGACGACGCCCATCACGACGGTGCTGGGGTAGGCGGCTCGGCCGCCCGGAACGTAGACGCCGGCCGAGCCGACGGGGATCTCGCGCAGGCGCACCTGCTGGCCCTGGGGCAGCTCGAGGGCGGCGTCCTGTCCGACGCCGGCCTCGGCGACGAGCGCGACGTTGGCGATCGCCACCTGCAGCCCGGCGACGAGCTCGAGGGGCATCTGGCGGATCGCCGCGTCGAGCGCCTCGGCCTCGGCGAGCAGCGGCCGGGGCTCGGCGCCGGCGGTGTCCAGGCGCCGTGTCAGCTCCACCAAGGCGCGATCTCCGGTGTCGCGCACGGAGCGAAGGATCTCGGCGACCTCTGCCGCGACGGAGTCACCGCCGGGGGCCAGCTCGCGCAACCGAGCAGCCGCGGCGGCGGGCCCGCCGAGTCCTTCGACGTCGGCCTCGCCGAGACGCAGCATCTGCATCTCAGGCTCCGCCGGGAACCGGCAGGGAGCGCAGGCGCCGCTGCAGCTCGTCGATCGCCGCCGCCTTCAGCTTGTGTGCGACGGGATTGGCGATCAGCCGGGCGGTGCAGACGAGGATCTCCTCGCGCACGACGAGGTTGTTCTCGCGCAGCGTCGTGCCGGTCGCGGTGAGGTCGACGATCGCCTCGACGATCCCGGTCAGCG